>DASQTS010000303.1:0-2676 GCA_035641775.1 Thermoleophilaceae bacterium | reverse complement strand
CCGCGCGGCCACCACCCGGTCGAGCGCCTCCTCGAGCGACCGCGCTCCCTCCAGCCGCGCCTGGCGCAGCCCGAGCGACCAGGTCGGGAAGTGGACGTGCGAGTCCGTGAAGCCGGGCAGCAGGCAGCGGCCGCCGAGGTCCACGACCTCGGCGCCGTCGTCCGCGGCCTCCGCGACGAGCGCGCCCCGAACCGCCAGCTGCCCCACTACGGGGGCAGCCGGGTCAAGCGTCCTGATCGTCCCGCCGGTGAGGAGCACCGGCGGGAATCTAGCCGCGGGCGGCTAGTCGTCCAGCAGGCAGATGTACGTCGTGCCCGCCGTGCCCGGCGCCGGCCTGTCAGCCAGGGCGATCTTCGCCTCCTGCGCGCTCATCCACCTGCCCTTGTTCTTCGACTTCGTGCCCTCGCCGTCGAAGTGGTAGATGTCGAGGCCGCGCCCGATGTCGTTGCCGAACAGGTAGAAGTCGCCGGTCTTGCGGTTGATCTGCGGCGTCTTCGCGGACCACGTGTCGGCATCCGGCATCCGGTAGTACCCGATCTCCTTCATGCCCTCGCCGGTGACCTGGGTGCTGCCCAGGGAGATGCCGGCCAGGCCGGAGATGTCGACCACGCGCACGCCGCCGTTGTAGAACGCCGCGGTCATGACCTGCTCGCGCTCGTGGATGCGGAACACGTGCGCCGTGCAGGTGCCCGTGGGATCCGTGGACGAGAGCCCGACGTCGTCGATGTTCCAGTACCCCACCCTCACGGGCTCGTTCTCGAGCTCGCCGGTGACCTCGTACACGTGGAAGCCGCCGCTCGGGCAGACGTTCCCGCCGGCCGCGCCCGCCACCTCGTCCTCGACGAGGATGAAGGTGCGCTCATTCCCATTTGCGTCCGTCGTCGTGTACGGATCCGCCTGGTGCCACACGTTGATGCCCGGGTCCCTCCACGTCGAGACGATGCTCGGGTCTGCGGGGTTCGTGGTGTCGATCACGACGCCTTGCGACAGAGCCGCGGAGTAGGCGCGCGTCCCGTCGCTCTTGAACGTGATGTCGTGCGACTCCGTGCCGAGCCCCGGGTGGATCGGGAGCGTGAGCTCCGTGACCTTGGTCGGCGCCGCGAAGTTGGTGAGGTCGAAGACCTCGATCGCGGGCGGGGCGGTGGCCAACGAGTTGATCAGGTCGGAGTTCGAGTTGTAGAGGTAGTTGCCGCTCGGGTGGATCGTCCCGTTGTGCGTCCCCTGGGTCACCTCGACGAACGAGACGGTCTTCGGATGAAGCGGATCCGTGATCTCGGCGATGAAGCTTCCGTTCTTGCCGCTGCCGTTCGGCTTCTTCACGTCGAAGCCGAGCGCCGCGGCCTCCTGGTAGCAGGTTGAGGTGCCGTCGCCGGTCGTATCGGAGGCGTAGCTCACGAACACCCGCCCCGGCTTGCTGGCCTGGCGGAAGACCTGCACGTCGCCCTGCGTGACGCCGCAGTCGTATAGGGACACGATCCGCGAGTCGCGCGGGTTCGTGATGTCCACGATCTGCATGCCGTTCATGTAGGAGCCCCCGAGCGCGTACTGGCGCCCGCCGATCTTCGCGAACTCGATGTCGGTGCCGGTGATCGAGGTGGCGCCGTTCTTCAGCTCGTACGGGATGTTCTCCACGAACTCCATGTTCGGGCTGTGCTCGCCCTCGGTGGCGGCCTGTCCATAGGCGGACGGCGCCCAGAGCGCGAGCGTGAACAGGGCAGCGAATACGGGAATCGCGAATCGGCGCATTCCCCTGTAACGGGGGCATGCGCCGAAACTTGCGTCGCTCTAGCTGTGCGTGCGCTGCGCGCTGCGCGGGGTCTCGAGCGGCCGCACCGTCGCCTCGATCTGCGGCCGAAGCTCCTCGAGCCGCGGCGGGATCGACAGCTTCTCGCCGAGCGTCTCTAGCGGCTCGTCGATCGTGAAGCCGGGGCTCGGGGTGGCCAGCTCGAACAGCACGCCGCTCGGCTCGCGGAAGTAGATCGAGCGGAAGTAGTGCCGGTCGATCACCTGCGTGGGGTGGGCGCCGTGCTCGCCCACCTTGTCGCGCCAGGCCTCGTGGCCCTCGTCGGACGAGTTCCACGCCACGTGGTGCACGCTGCCCGCGCCCTGGATGCCGCGCCCGCCGGGCGGGGAGTCGTAGAAGATCAGGCCACCGCGCTCGTCGCCGCGAGCCTCCCAGCCGCCGGCGTCGGCCGCCTGGAAGCCGAGCCCGTGCTCGAGCAGCTCGCGGCTGCGCTCCGGGCTCGAGGAGAACGCGCGCACGGCGTGGAAGCCCTGGAGCGCGTGCTCGGCGGGCACCTCGGGGTGCTCCGCGATCAGCGGCTCGTCCGGGACGTCGGCCACCAGCAGCTCGTGCTCGAGGCCCTCGGGGTCGCGGAACAGGAGGTTGTTGCCCTCGCGCTCGGTCTCGATGCCGTTGTCGGCGAGGCGCTCGCTCCAGTAGTTGAGCGCGGCGGGCGAGCCCACGCGCCACACGACGCGGTGGATCATGCCCTCGCCGGCGCGCCCGGGGGCGGCGCCGGGATACTCGAAGAAGGTGAGGTCGAGCCCGGGCTTGGCGTGCTCGTCGCCGTAGAAGAGGTGGTAGACGGTCGGGTCGTCCTGGTTCACGGACTTCTTCACCAGGCGGAGGCCCATCACGCCGACGTAGAAGTCCACGTTGCGCTGCGCATCGCC
>DASQTS010000302.1:0-4599 GCA_035641775.1 Thermoleophilaceae bacterium | reverse complement strand
GCCTGCCTCCAGGCCACGGCCCCGGCGCCGCCGGTGGAGACGAGCGTGCCGTCGATGTCGAACAGGAGGATGCGGGCTTCGTCGGCGATGCCGGCAGGATAGCCCCGCCCGGGTGCCCCGACGCCGTCAGGGAAGCCGGCGGAACCATTGGAGCGACAGCCCCCCGCCGGCCAGGAGCAGCAGGGCGCCCACGCCGGCGAAGGCCGCGCTCACCTCGCGCTGCTCGTCGCGCTTGCCGACCTGGGAGCCGAGCCGCTCGTAGACCTCGCTGAGCTCCGGCTGATCGCTCGCCTCGAAGTAGCGTCCGCCGGAGACCGCGGCGAGCCTGCGCAGGGTGTCGCGGTCGGGCGGCACGGAACGCTGGCGCGTTCCGCTCGGAGTCTCGACCTCGATCGTGCCGGCGTCCGTCCCGAGCGCGACCGTGTAGATCGGGATTTCCCGGCGTGCCGCGAGGTCGGCCACCGGCAGCGGCTCGCGGCCGTGCGTCGAGGCGCCGTCCGACAGCAGCACCACGGCGGCCGGCGCCGCTCGCCCGCCGCGGCCCGTCTCGACCATCCCGAGCGCGCTCGCGAGCGCCTCGCCGGTCGCCGTGCCGCCGCTCGGCCGAAGTCGTTCGAGCGCCGTCCGGATCGGCGCCCTGTCGGTCGACGGCGGCTCCATGGAGCGCACCGCGTGGTTGAAGACGACCGAACCGACCCGGACCTCGTCCGGCACGTCGTCCAGGAACTCCAGCCCGGCGTCGCGTGCGGCCACGAGCCGCGACGGCGGGACGTCGGTTGCCTGCATGGATCCCGACGTGTCGGTGGCGAGGATGATCAACGCCCGCTCGTCGGGGACCGCGACGGTGATCTCGGGCCGGGCAAGCGCAAGCGCAAGGCCGGCCAGCGCGAGGGCATAGAGCGCGTACGGCACGTGCCTACGCCACCCCGGCCGGCGCGGGGCAACGGACGGCAGCAGCGGCGCGGGCACGAAGGCCGCAGCGGCCCGCTTCGCCCGCCGTGAGTGCACGCCATACGCCAGCGCGGCAGCCGGGAGCACCAGCAGCGCGAGCAGCAGGATTGGCGACTGGAAGCTCATCGCGCTACGGGTTGGCCGGGCGGTTGCCCAGCTCCACCTCGATCCTCTCGCGCGAGCCGTCCCGCTCCACCTCGACGGTCACCTCGTCGCCCGGCTCGTCTCCGTCGAGGGCGTCGACCACGTCCCCAGGCTCGGTCACGGGACGGCCGTCGACGCTCACCACGCGGTCTCCCGCCTCGAGCCCGGCGCGCGCCGCGGGGCCGCCGGGTGCGACCGAGGCGACGGTCACACCCTGGGGACCCGCAGCGGTCGTGACACCCAGATAGGGACGCTCGATCTTCTCACCGCGCGAGAGTCGCGGCACCACCTCGCGCACGGTGTTCGCCGGCACTGCGAAGCCCACGCCCACGTTCCCGCTGGCCCCGGCCGTGGCGATCTGCGAGTTCACGCCCACGACCCTGCCCCGCGCATCCACGAGCGGCCCGCCGGAATTGCCGGGATTGATCGCGGCATCCGTCTGGATGACCTCATCGATCGAGAAGCCGTTCGGCGACTGGATCTCGCGCCCCAGCCCGGAGACGATGCCCGCCGTGGCCGTCCTGTCGAGCCCGAATGGGTGGCCGATCGCGACGACCTGGTCGCCGACACGGACGCCGTCCGAGTCGGCGAGCGCCAGCGGCCGCAGCGTCCGGACGCGGGACTCGTCCACGCGGAGGACCGCCAGATCCGTGGAGGGATCGGTGCCGAGCACCTCCGCTGGGACAGCCGAGCCCGAGTCACCGAAGCGCACGTTGGCGTCGGTGGCATCACCGATGACGTGCGCGTTCGTGACGACCGTGCCGTCGTCATCGATCACGAAACCGGTGCCGGACCCACCGCCTACCTGAACCGCCACGACTCCCTCCGCGACCGCTGCATACACGCGTCCGGCGGCGCTGCCGGGCGCCGGGCCGCCGCCCGCCGCGCTGAGTGGGACGGACGCAGGCCCGGAGCCCGAGTCCGAGCCCGTGAGGTCGCCGACGACCACGCCGCCGGCCACGAGCAGGGCTCCAGCCAGCGCACCGGCCGCGGCGGCACGCACGCGCCCCCGGCGTCCTGGCGCGACGGCCTGGCTGGAGGCCTCAGCATCGGAAGGGGCGGGCTGGGGCGCGGGCTGCCGTGGCTCGCGCGGCGGCGCGGCCCACTCACGCGTCGCGCGGCGGCCGTTCTCGCCTGTCCAGAGCCGCGTGGGCTCGGTCATGTGCCTCCTCCTTTCACGGCAGCCTCCCGGCCGCCCGCAGTGACAGCGCCGCCGCGCCAAGGAGGAGAACGAGGCCGCCGCCCGCGAAGCCGGCGGTGATCTCGCGCTCCTCGGTGCGCGTCGCGATCTCCGAGCCGAGGCGCTCGTAGATCGACCCGAGCTCGTCCGACTCGGCGACGTCGAAGCTCTCCCCGCCCGACTCCTCGGCGATCTCGGACATCGTCTCGGGGTCGGGCGGCACGGCCAGCACGGCGCCGGAGTCGGTCGTGATCGTGCCCGACTCCGTGCCCAGGGAGACCGTGTAGACCGGCACGCGCGCGTCGCGCGCCACGGCGACCGGATCACGGCCGATGGTGGTCTTGCCGTCGGACAGGAGCACGACGGCCGCCGGTGGCCGCTTTCGCCGGTCGCCGTCGGAAGGGAGCAGCGCGAGGGCCTGCGCCAGGGCGTCGCCGGTGGCGGTGCTTCCGTCCGCCTCCAGGGACGCCAGGTGCGCGCGCACGCGCTCGCGGTCGGGGCCCGGCGGCACGACCGAGTGGGGAGTCGTGGAGAAGGCGACCGCACCCACGCGGAGCTCGTCGGGCACGCCGTCGAGGAAGGCCCGGGCCGCGCTCCGGACCGCGTCGAGGCGGCTGGGCTGCACGTCGGTCGCCTGCATGGAGCGCGACACGTCCGTCACGAGCACGACCGATGCGCGCTCCACCGGCACCGCGACGGTGGTGTGCGGCCGCGCGAGCGCGATCGCCAGAACGGCGAGTGCCAGCGCGGCCACGGCTGCCGGAAGGTGACGCCGCCAGGCCGGAACCGCGGGTAGGACGCCCGCGAGAACGGGAACGCCCGGGAAGCGCACGCCGTAATGGCCCGGTCGCCGGCGCGCCCACACGTAGCCGGCCGCGAACAGCGGCAGCGCGAGCAGCGAGAGCAGCAGCAGGGGCGCGGCGAAGCTCATCTCAGGCGCCTCCCAAGCTGGTCGAGCCATGGCGAGTCGGTACGGAGCACGAGGTGGTCGGCCCCGGCGGCCCGCAGCGCCGCGCGCACGGCGGCCCGTCTCTCGCTTTCGCGCTCGGCGTAGCGCCTCCGCAGCTCGGCGCTGCGCGTGTCGGCCTCCACTTCCCTGCCGGTCTCGGGGTCCACGAGCCGCAGCGTCCCGGCCGCGGGCAACGTCTCCTCGCGCGGATCGCGCACCTCCACGGCCAGGAGCGAGTGCCGGTGGCCGAGCGCTCGCAGCGGCCCGCTCCAGCGCTCCGCGCGGAAGTCCGAGATCACGGCCACGAGGCCCGCGGAGCGCGCCAGACGGCTCACGCGCGAGAGCGCGCGGCCGAGGCTCTCCTCATCGCCCGCGCGATCCGGGACCACACCCCTCGCGACGAGGCCATCGATGTTCGCCGAGGCGCGCCGGCCGCTGCGCGGCGGCACCAGGATCTCGTTGGCGCCGCCGCAGACGACCAACCCCGCCCGCCCGCCGCGCCGGACCGCAAGCCGGCCCAGCACGGTCGCCGTGCCGCCCGCTACGTCGCTCTTCAGCCGCTCGCCGGTGCCGAAGGCCATCGATGGCGAGACGTCGAGCACGATCCAGGCCGTCAGGAGCCGCTCGGGCACCTGGAGGCGTACGTGTGGCGCGCCCGTGCGGGCGCTCGCCGCGGCGTCCAGCTGGCGCACGTCGTCCCCGGGCTGGTACTCCCGAAGCTGAGCGAGCTCGGTCCCGGATGCCGCTCCCGGCGAGCGGTGCTCGCCGGGAAGCGTTCCCGCGGCGCGCCGCACGAGTGCGAGGTCGAGCGCCTGGACGATCCGCGACGGCATGGGCCCTGGCCCCTGCGCGCCGGGCGCGGCCTCGAGCTCTGGCCGCGTCACGCCGCGGCTCCCTCCAGGGGCGCGATCGCGCCGCTCTCGGGCTCCACGACCTCGAGCACCTGACGCAGCAGGTCGTCGGAGGTCACGCCGTCGCTGAGCGCCTCGTAGCTCAGCACGAGTCGGTGTCGGAGGACGTCGCTCGCGAGGTCGCGGACGTCGGCCGCGACGGCATGCCGGCGGCCGCGCAGCAGGGCCAGCGCGCGCGCCGACTGCACGAGCCCGATCGGGCCGCGCGGGCTTGCGCCGTACTCCAGGTAGCGCTCGAGGTCGACGAGCCCGTAGCGGCCCGGATAGCGCGTGGCGTCCGCGAGCCGCACTGCGTAGCGGATCGTGTCCGCGTCCACGAACACGTCTGCCACCGCTGTCCTGAAGCGCACCAGGTCGTCGCCGCTGAGGCGCACCGTCACCTCGGCAGGCTGCTCGAGCAGGCGCTCGACGACGGTCGCCTCCTCCGCCGGCGAGGGATAGTCGACGAGGACCTTCATGAGGAA
>DASQTS010000301.1:0-2268 GCA_035641775.1 Thermoleophilaceae bacterium | reverse complement strand
GTCCTCGCCCACGACCGAGGCGTCGTAGAGGTTGAGCGAGGCGGCGTCGCGGCGCTGCCGCCGGCGCGGCTTGCGCGCCGGACGCTCGCCGGGCGGCCGCCCGCGCGGGCCGGGCGACTCCTCGGCGTTCAGGAACTGCTGCACGAGCCGCTTCACGTTGCGCTGGCTCGCCTCCACGAAGCTGGGGCCGATCTCGCCCTCGAAGTGGATCTCCTGGATCGGCTGGCTCGCCGAGAAGACCGCGAGCTTCAGGAGCCGCAAGATCTCGTCGCGGCGCCGGAGGTCGCTGTCCGTCGACGTGTTGCGCCCGAAGATCCTCGCCAGCCGGTCCCGTTTCGAGATCAGGTCCGTGTAGGTGACCTGCTGCTTCATCTGGCGGAGGAAGTCCTGCTGGCGCGCGGAGCGGACGATGTCGGTGTCCGTGTGCCGGTAGCGCACGTACTGGAGCGCCTCGCGCGCGCACAGCCGCTGGTAGCCGGGGTCGACGTCGATGTACCTGAACTCCGCGCTGTCGTTGAAGTAGTCGCGGTCCACGTCCACGTACACGCAGCCGATCGCGTTCACCGCGCGCCAGAAGCCGGTGAAGGTCACGTTGACGACGTGGTTGATCGGCAGCCCGGTGAGGTTCTGCACGGTCTTCAGCGTGAGAGCCGGCCCGCCCTCCTGGTAGGCCGCGTTGATCTTGTCCACGCCGTGGCCCGGGATCCTCACCTTCAGGTCGCGCGGCAGCGACATGATCGCCGTCGCCTCCTTGTCCGGGTCGAGCCGGACGAGCATGATCGTGTCCGAGCGCGCGCCGGCGGCCCCCTCGGCGTTCTGCTTCGGACGCCGGTCCGATCCGAGGATGAGAAGCGTCTGCGCGGCCCCGGGGTCGGTCTCCGCCAGCGCGTTCTTCCCGAGCTTGAGCTCCTGGCCCTCCTCGAGCGCCGCCACGACCTTGTCCACCTCGTGGAACGCGGCCACCGAGGTGGCGGCCGCGGCCGCGAAGATCACGAGGAAGGCGCCGATCATCAACTTCTTCCAGAGTCCGGGGCGGGGGACGTCTTGGAACATCAGGCGATTCGGAGGCGCCGCTCGCCGCCCTCGAGATGGGCAGGTAGGAGGTTCACGAACTCCACAAGTGCCGCCCGATACTGGCCGAGCGACCGGATCGACACCCACTCCTCGGGGCCGTGGTGGCCGTCACCCGAGGGGCCGCACTCCACGGCCGGCATGCCCGCTTCGATGAACGAGATCGCGTCGGAGGCGCCGTCCCGGCCCACGCCGAGCCGCTCGCTGGTGGGCTCCGCAACACGGGCGATAGCCGTGCCGAGCGCCTGGACGTACGGGTCGTCGCGGTCGACGATCGCAGGCTGACGGTGAAACACCTTGACCACGTGGGCGTCGTGGAAGTCCTCGACGGCGGCGCGGATCTCCTCCGGGTCCTGCCCGGGGAGATATCGCACGTCCACGTCGATGGCGCAGAGGTCCGGCACCTTGTTGAGCGCGTCGCCGCCCACGATGCGGCCGAGGTTGATCGAGGGCCTGTCGAACAGCTCGGACGACTCGCGCGCGAACGGCAGGCTCTCGATCTGGCGAAAGATGTCGATCGCCTTGAGCACCGCGTTGTCGCCGACCCACGGCGTCGAGCCGTGCGCGGCCGTGCCCGCGACCTCGATGCGCATGGCCAGCACGCCCTTCGCCTGAATCCCGATGTGGAGGTCGGTCGGCTCGCCCGTGATCGCGAAGTCGCCGAGATAGCCCTCCTTGACCGCCTTGTCCGAGCCGCGGTCGTCGACCTCCTCGGACTCCTCGTCGGCGACGCAGACGAAGTGCACGCGCACGCGCTCCTGCTGCGCCACGTCGTGCACCGCGCACATCATCGACGCGAGGCCGCCCTTCATGTCGTAGGCGCCGCGGCCGTAGAGCCGGTCGCCGTCCACGCGCGGCTCGAACTGCTCCGCGCGCCCCGGGACGACGTCGAGATGCCCGTGGAGCACCACGGTGGGGCCGCTCTCGCCCCCGACCGTCGCAGACAGCAACGGCCGCCCGTTGTGCATCGTGCCCACCACCTCGACATCCCGCGCCTCGAGCCAGCCCTTCACGAAGCCGGCGGCGGCCTGCATGCCCTCGAGGGTGGACGTGTCGTAGGTGATCAGGCGCTCGGTGAGAGCGCGCTCATCCATCCTGGGGCGAGGATAGTGCCTCAACCTCGGCGCGGACCCAGCACCCCTCGACGTGGTCGTTCACGAGTCCGCACGCCTGCATCAGCGCGTAGGCGGTCGTGGG
>DASQTS010000300.1:0-2357 GCA_035641775.1 Thermoleophilaceae bacterium | reverse complement strand
GTGGAGGGCACGGCCGCCGACCAGCGCTCGCACCAGCCGAATGCGTTCCACCTCATGGACCGGCACGGGTACGGCGTGGTCGACGTGGAGTCGGCGTCCGCGCTCTGCCCGGACACCGTCTGCCCGGGGTCGCGGACCCGGCGCCCCGCCATCCTGAAGCGGCTGTCGGGCTCGGGGCGCCCGGCGCGGCTCCGCAAGTGGATCGGGGCGATCCGCAACCGCAGGCGGCCGACGTTCTACTTCCAGCACACGCTTCTTCCGCACGCCCCGTGGGTCTACCTCCCATCCGGCCGTGTCACGCGCCACTCCGGCAGCGAGCCGCTCGTGAACTCGAACCGCTGGCCCGGCTTCTACGACCGCGACCTGACCGCCCACAACGAGCTGCGCCACCTGCTCCAGGTGGGCTTCGTGGACCATGAGCTGGGCCTCCTCCTGCGCCGCATGCGCCGCACGCGAGTGTTCGACGACGCGCTCCTGATCGTGCTCGCGGACCACGGGCACTCGTTCAGGGTGGGCGTGAGATCGCGGCGGAAGGTGACCGAGGACAACGTGGAGGAGGTCGCGCCAATCCCCTTCTTCGTGAAGCTGCCGCACCAGCGGGAGGGCCGGCGCGATCCGGCGCTCGCCCGCAACGCGGACGTGCTCCCCACGATCGCGGATGTGCTCGACGTTCGGGTTCGCTGGGGCCACGGGGGCCGCTCCGCCTTCGCGGACGTCACGCGCAACCGGCGCGTGGTGAGCCTGCCCACGCGCGACTTCCGCAGGACCGTGAGCATCGGGATCGAGGAGCTCGTGCGCCGCCGCGCGGCAGTGCGTGCGCGGCGCGCCGCAGCGTTCGGCACCGGGCGAGCCAGCCTCGAGCGCTTCGGCGACCCCTGGGCGTCCGCTTACCGGATCGGCCCGAACCAGGGACTCCTCGGGCGGCGTGTTGCGGCGCTCGACGTGCGCGACTCCGCCGCGGTGTCGGCGAGCGTGGGGGCGCCCGGCGTCGTGCGGAGCTTGCCCGGATCGCACCCCGAGGTGCGCCCGGCGCACGTGGCGGGGAGGATCGCGGGAGGGGAGCCCGGAGAGCAGCGCGACCTGGCGGTGGCGGTGAACGGCCGCATCGAGGCCGTCGGGCGGAGCTTCCACCTCTTGCGCGAGGACCGCGAGTACTTCTCGCTCCTGGTTCCCGAGCGCGCGCTCCGCCGCGGCACGAACCGGATCGCCCTGTTCGGGGTCGCCGGCGCGAGCCGCCTCGTGCGTCTCGCTCCCTAGCGAGGGTTGGGGAGGGAGCTCGGGTCCTCCTCGATTCTGACGTCGCGTCGGCGCACGTCGAGCAGGTAGCACGTGCGGTCGTCGCGATCGTCGTGGGGGATGCACGCCCGGAAGTAGTCGTCGCCCTGCCGGACCATGTCGGAGGCCTCGAGGTTCCGCCGGAGCTCCTCGGACCCGTGGCCCGTGACGTACCGGTACAGCTCCCTCGCGGCCCGCTCCTTCTCCTCGGTCTCCGCCACGACCACCGGCTTGGCCGCGAGCCCGGCGGCCACGAGCCCCACGAGCGACGCCAGCAGGAGCCCCGTCCCGATCCGGTCGGTGAGCACCTCGAGCTGGGCTCGCGGGGGGGCGCCGGGAGCGGCGGAGGGGCGGCGGCTCCAGATCCGCCTGGCGAGCCAGGGCGCCACCGCGCCGATCAGGACGAGGTTCGCGAACGTAGCGATCAGGATGCCCGCGATCAGGGCGTAGCCCTCCTGGACCGGAGGCAGCTCGTGCAGGATCACCCCGTCCAGCAGCGTGATCGCGATGAACGTGGGCCACATCCAGGCCCCGCGCAGGCGCCAGCGGATGCGGGCGGGCCAGAAGCGCTCGTCTCGGTCCACTGGGGCGGAGAGTAGCCTTCGGTTCGTGGCTGAACTCTGGGTCACTCAGCTCGGCGCGGTGCCCTATCGGGACGGCACAAGGCTGCAGGAGACACTCCGCGCGCGCCGCCAGGCCGGCGAGCTGCCGGACCTGCTGCTCGTGCTCGAGCACCCGCCCGTGTACACGAAGGGCAGGCGCACCGAGCCGGCCGACCTCCCGATGGGCGAGGACTGGTACCGCGCCCAGGGCATCGACGTCTGCGACACCGACCGCGGCGGGCGCGTGACCTACCACGGACCCGGCCAGCTCGTCGCCTACCCGATCATGGCCGTGGACCGCGTAGCCGACTTCGTCCACACGATGGAACGCGCGATCGAGGCCGCGCTCGCCGACGAGGGCATCGCCGCGGAGCCGCGCGACACGCCGTTCACCGGCGTGTGGGTGGGCGACTCGAAGATCGGCTCCATCGGGGTGCGGGTGTCGGCCGGCGTCTCGACGCACGGCCTCGCCGTGAACGT
>DASQTS010000299.1:0-9816 GCA_035641775.1 Thermoleophilaceae bacterium | reverse complement strand
CGATCACGCGCCGCACCCCCGATGGCGACGAGCGTAGGCTCGCCGCGCTGGGGCGGGGGCAGTTCTTCGGCGAGGTCGGCATCCTCGCCGAGACGCGCAGGATGGCGACCGTGCGAGCGGTTGACGAGGTCGAGGTGCTGGGCCTGACCTTCCAGACCTTCCAGGAGACGCTCGAGCGGTCGGATCGTTCGAACCGCGAATTCGCCGAGATCGTCAAGGACCGGATCGAGTTCGGCCGCTGAGGCCTGCCTTGCCCGGAATTCGCGCGAGCGGATACGTCGGTCGACGGGACTGGCGCTCGTAGGCGCTCCTACGCGGGGCGATGTGCGCCGCGTCATGTCGTAGTCTCGCGCCGCTGTGGTCGAATTGATGCATCCGGGAGCGACTCGCACGGACCCGCGCTTCCTGACGACAAGGGCTTGCACGACGTGACGGTTCGTGGCGCCGCGTTCCTCGGCATCGGCGCGATGGTCGGCGCCGGCATTTTCGCGCTGCTCGGCGAGGCGGGTGCTGTTGCGGGCTCGGCGGTGTGGCTGTCGGCCGATTCCAGCGGTTACGTCCGGCATCGCGGCGCAAGCTGCGCTGGGTCCGGCCAGGCATGTGCCGCGGCTGCATAGCCCGCCGTAGCCCGATCTCGCGCATGACCGCGAGTCCGGACGATCGCACGACGATCGCGCGCTTTCGCCTTGTCGCGCAAGGCGATAGCGCGTCCGGAGGGCCACGGCTCCGAGGTGTCCGTCGTGAGCCGGCCGGGGCCCGTCACAGGCTTTTTACGAATGTGTGCGCCCGGCGTTGCAACACTGGCCTTCGGTGGCGGGCACGCGACGCGAGTTCATCGGGGCGGGGGTTGGTGCGGCCGCGGCCGTGGGGCTCGGGGCAGCGTTCTGGGATGACCTCTTCGGCGCCGCGGGCTCGGCGAGCGGGCGCGGGGGAGGGCCGGTCGGCGCCTACGGCCCGCGCGGACCGGCGAACGAGCACGGGCTGAGGCTTCCCGAGGGCTTTCGCTCGCGGCTGGTGGCGCGCGGCGGGCAGCGCGTGGAGGGCACGGGCTACCGCTGGCACGCGGCCTCCGACGGCATGGCCGCATTCCCGGCCGACGAGGGCGGCTGGATTCTCGTGTCGAACTCGGAGACCTTCGACGGAGGCGCCTCGGCATTGCGCTTCGACGCGGGCGGAGAGCTGCGCGACGCCTACCGCATTCTCGACGGCACCACGCAGAACTGCTCGGGCGGCGGCACGCCCTGGGGCACGTGGCTGTCGTGCGAGGAGGTCCAGGGCGGGCTCGTGTGGGAGTGCGATCCGTCCGGGCGCCGTCGCGCTCTCAGCCGGCCGGCCATGGGTACCTTCAAGCACGAGGCGGCCGCGGTCGACCCGGCCGGAAGCCGCATCTACCTGACCGAGGATCTGATGGACGGCTGCCTCTACCGCTTCACGCCGGCCCGCTGGCGCGACCTCGGCGAGGGGATGCTGGAGGTGGCGAGCGTGGACGGCGCCGGTGCGGTGAGCTGGGCGCGCGTGCCGGATCCCGCCGCGCGCCTGCGCCCGACGCGCAGGCAGGTGAGCGGAAGCACGCCATTCAAGCGAGCCGAGGGCATCTGGCACGACGACGGCGTGGTCTACCTGGCCACGACGGGCGACCACCGCGTGCACGCGTACGACATAGCCGCCGAGCGCATCGATGTGGTCTACGACGGGCTCGGGTCCGGATCGACGCCGCTCCTGCGCGTCGACCAGCTCACGGCGAACAGCGCGGGCGAGGTGTTCGTGTGCGAGGACATCGCAACGGACGAGATCGACATCGGCCTCATCGACCGAAGGGGCCGGGTGTCGACGTTCCTCTCCGCGACGGGCCCGGACCATGTGGGCTCAGAGCTCACCGGCGCGAGCTTCGACCCGTCGGGAAGCCGCCTCTACATCGCCTCGCAGCGCGCCTTCGGGAGGCACGGCGCGCCCGGGCCGGGGGCGATCTACGAGATCTCGGGGCCGTTTCGCGGTTCACGGGCCTTTCACGAGACGGCTCAGAGCGCGTAACAACAAGCGATTTGCAGGGATTTACCGTCGGGCGCATGACTCGACTCCTGCCCGGCGTGGCCTCGTTCCTCGCCGCGACGGTCGTGGCCCTGACCGGTCTCTATGCGAGCGCCGGCACCCCGGGAGAGCCGGCGGAGCGGCCCGGCGTGGTGAAGCTCCGGCTGCTCGGCGTGAACGACTTCCACGGTCATCTCGAGCCGCCGCGGCCCGGGATCGGCGGCGCGGCGTGGCTCGGAGCGCACCTCGACCGCGCGACCGTACCCGAGCGCACCATCCGCGTCCACGCGGGCGACATGGTGGGAGCCTCGCCGCTCCTGTCGAGCTGGTTCAAGGACGAGCCGACGATCGAGGCCGCCAACCAGATGGGCTTCGACGTCGGCACCGTCGGGAACCACGAGTTCGACGAGGGCGGCGACGAGCTGCTCCGGCTGCTTCGGCTGGCGCGCTTCCCGTACGTCGCGGCGAACACGCGCCTCCGCGACGGCGGCGGGCTGCTCCTGCCCCCGTACGAAGTCGTCGAGCGCGCCGGCGTGCGGGTGGGCTTCATCGGCGTCACGACGGCCTCGACCCCGAGGTTCCTGCTGGAGCGGCACGCGGCGCGCTTCCGCTTCGCCGACATCTCCGACGCCGTCAACGACTGGGTACCGGAACTGCGCCGTCGCGGGGTGGAGGCGATCGTGGTGCTCGCCCATGCCGGCGGGCCCGCCCAGGACGAGTCCGACGCGCCTGAGTTCGTCGGCGAGATCGTCGACGAGACGCGCGAGATGAGCCCAGCGGTGGACGTGGTGATCGCCGGCCATAGCCATTCGCGGCTCGACCTGCGCGTGCCGAACCCCGACGGCTCGGGCGACAAGCTGGTGGTCGAAGCGCTGTCGTACGGGATGGCGTACGACCTCGTGGACATCTCGGTCGACGTGAGGTCGGGCGACGTGGTCGCGAAGTCCGGGCGCGTGGCCGGCACCGGGCACGCGGGCGTTCCGCCCGCCGCCGGGCTCGCGGCGCTCGTCGAGCGCTACCGCAGCAGGCTCGCTCCGCTGGCGGACCGGGTCGTGGGACACGCGCAGGCCGTGCTCACGCGCAGCGGCGGGGAGCTGGGCCGGCTCGTGGCCGCCGGCGAGCGTGCGTTCGCCGGCACGGACGCGGCGGTGGTCAGCCCGGGCGCCCTTCGCGCCGACATCGACTCGGGGCCGATCACATACGCGGAGCTGGCCGCCGCGCTCGCGTACGACCACCCGCTGATGCGCTTCACGGCGAGCGGCCGCGAGTTGCGGTCGCTCGCGGAGGGCGGTGCGCACTACGCCGGCCCGGCCGAGCTGGACCCCGAGGCCACCTATACGGTCGCCGCGAGCGAGCTGCTCGTGCCGCGCGGGCGCCCGGTGGGCACCGAGGTCGAGGCGCTCGACTGGCACCTCGCGCGCCGCGGGAGCGTGCCGGCGGTGCCCGACGGGTAAGAGGCGACCATGGAGCACGACGAGCAGGCCGAGCGCATGGAGCAGGATGCCGAGCGGATGGAGGAGCACTCCGACCAGCTCGGCGAGCAGATCGACGACGTGCAGGGCGACTGGGAGCGCAAGGAGCAGGATCCAGCGGTGCCTGGCGCGCTGCCTGACCCGGACGAGGACGAGGAGCCCGTGCCGGGTGTGAACGCCGACGAGGAAACTGTGAGCGAAGAGGGAGGGCCCTGATGGAAACGCCCGATCAGTCGGACCAGCTTCCCGAGGAGGGGCAGCCCGAGGCCACGCCGGACGACACGGCGGGCGAGCAGGGCATGGACAGTCCCGGGGTGCCCGGCGAGGAGGAGACCGGCACAGGCAACCCGGACGCCGCCGGCAGCGAGGAACCGGACGACGACGACGAGTCGTAGCCGTGTGACGGACACCCTAACCTCGGATGCGTGGACGTCATCCGAGGGCCGGTCAAGGCAGGGCTCGCGGCGCTCTTCGCCGTCGGCCTCGTCCTGCTCTTCCTGAACCCGCCTTCGCTGTCAGGCGTGGAGGGGATGGCGGTGCTCATGGGCGGCGCGCTACTGCTCGTGCTCGGCACCGCGTGGGCGACCGTTGCGCTCACCGGCAGTGACTCCATGCCGGAGCACGAGTTCGAGCGGCTCGTGCGGCGGAGCGAAGAGCTGTCGGGCGACCCGGAGCTGCGGATGGTCACCGACGAGTTCGACCTGCTCGTGGCGGACGCGATCGACGCGCTCCCGACCGAGTTCCAGCGGCTCTTGGATGACACGCCGGTGGTCGTCTCGCAGCACGGGGCGGAGAACCGCGCGTACGGCCACTACTTCGGCGACACGGTCGCGCGGGACAACTATCCCGACCGGATCGTCCTATACCAGGACACGCTCGAGCGCGACTTCGGCCACGACGCCGACCTCCTCCGCGCGCAGGTGGAGCGCACGCTCCGCCACGAACTGGCGCACCACCTCGGCTGGGGCGAGTTGGGGGTGCGCGACCTCGGGTTGTAGGGTCGGTCGATGGCCCTGGACCCGCAGGCGGACGCACTCGAGAACACTCTCGTCACCGATCGCGAGCACTGGCTCGACGGCCCGCCGCACGGGCTCTTCAAGGAGCTGCGCCGCGGCTGCCCGGTGCACTGGACGTCGAAGATCACCGAGTACCCAAGCGAGGCCGGCTTCTGGTCGGTGACGAAGGCGGACCACGTCCACGAGGTGAGCCGGGACTGGCAGACGTACTCGTCCGAGCTGGGCGGCGTCACGGCCCTGACCGACGCGATCTTCCCGCTCGAGCTGTCGCGGGCGATGTTCATCGGGATGGACCCGCCGAAGCACGACCGCCTGAAGGCGCTCTTCCAGCGCGGCTTCACGCCGAAGCGGATCGCCGAGCACGAGGATGAGGTCCGCGCCATCGTCGTGCGGGTGCTCGACTCGCTCGACGACCGCGGCGAGTGCGACCTCGTGAACGAGGTGGCCCAGCCGGTGGTCTCGCGCGTGATCGGCAGCTTCATGGGCATCCCGCCCGAGGACGACGCGATCTGGGCACGGCTGATGAACACGACGCTCGGCGCCGGCGACCCGGACCTCAACCCCGAGGGCGTCGAGGCCGTCATGGCGCGCGACGTGCCCGAGATCTTCGAACGCTGCGGCAAGCTGATCGCGGAGCGCCGCGACCGGCCGACCGACGACCTGACGAGCGTGCTCGTGCACGCCGAGGTGGACGGCCAGCGGCTGGAGGAGCACGAGATCGTCATGGGCTTCTTCCTGCTCGTCGCCGCCGGGAACGACAGCACGAAGGCCACCTACGCGAGCGGGATGCGCGCGCTGCTCGAGCACCCGGACCAGCGGCAGAAGCTGCTCGACGACCCCTCGCTGATCCCGAGCGCGGTGGAGGAGTCACTGCGGATGTTCCCCGCCTTCGCGCACTTCCGACGAACCGCCACGCGCGACGTGGACCTGGGTGGCCGGCAGATCCGCGAGGGCGAGAAGGTGGTCATGTGGTACGTCTCCTCGAACCGCGACGAGGAGCGCTACGACGACCCGGAGGCCTTCGACGTCACGCGCAATCCCGAGCACCAGGCCTTCGGCGCCGGCGGCCGCCACTTCTGCCTCGGCACCGCCCTCGCGCGGCTCGAGCTGAAGGTGCTGTTCGAGGAGACGCTCGCGCGCTTCCCCGAAATGGAGTCTGCGGGGACCCCGCAGTTCGCCGAGTCCCCCTTCCTCAATCAGCTGAAGACGCTACCCGTTCGGTTGACTTCGGCCTGATATATGAGGTAGGAACGGTTCTCCACCATCGTCTGGAGGACGGTCCCGTGTCCGCTCGTAAGCTCGTCGTCGTTCTGTCCGCGCTGCTGTCCCTGATTGTCCTGGCGGCACCCGCCCAGGCGAAGAAGGACAGGCCATCGCGCGTGCTCATGATCGTGCTCGATCAGGCGCGGCCGGACACGATCGAGCGTTACGGGATGAAGAACGTCCAGAAGCTCCAGCACCGGGGCAAGAACTTCCCGAACGCGCTGGTCGGGCACATGGCCGCCGAGACGGTGATCAGCCACAACGTGCTTACGAGCGGACTGTTCCCCAAGCACATGGGCTGGAGCAACGAGGTCTACCGGGATGTCGGTGGGGTGCTGGGCGCGGCGGGCAGCTACCACATCACGTCGAGCATGTCGTGCGCGCAGTTCCGCTCGCTGATCGACGCCGGTGGCTATCCGAAGCTCCAGGATTACCTGGACCAGCGCTTCGGGGAGGCGGCCAAGTTCGCGTCGATCGCACAGAAGCGCACGTCGGCGTGCACCGCCGGCCACACCAGCTCGGGCGCGGGTGACGGCACCGCGACGGACCCCGAGGACATCATCTTCCAGATCCGCGGCGACCGCCCACTTGACTCGGCCGGCGCCCGGATCAGCTGCGACGGCAGGCCGGACTGGCGTAAGCCCGAATCGGGCAACGGCGCGCTGCCTCTGTACTTCAACGACACGCAGAACTGCACGAACCGCTGGTGGACGTGGCAGCAGGCGGGCGCGTACGGGACGGGCAGCATCCTCCCCGCGGCGATCTATCCGCTCGACGGCAACCGCTTCGTCCCGGGCTTCGACCCGGCGCACATCGGCGGCGACAACTGGTCCGCCGACGCTGTCATTCGCGTGATCGACAACGACCCGAACTGGCGCGGGATGATGGTCAGCCTGGGCGCCATCGACAAGATGGGCCACATGTGGGGTCCGGAGGACAACGTGACCGGGCCGGAGGGCTCGGACCAGCAGGTCTCCCACCTTCCCTTCGCGGCGAAGAACGCGGACGAGCAGGTCGGCAGGATCGTCGCCGCGCTGAAGGCCCGCGGCCAGCTCAAGGACACGCTGATCGTGATCACGGCCGACCATGCGGCGCACACGGGTCGCCAGTTCAACGGTCGCTTCGACCTCAACTCGTGCAACGCCTCGACGAACTCGAACGGAATCCGCTCGGATTGCAACTGGTACTTCGGCCAGGACGCCGACGAGCGCTACCTGGACCCGAGTCCGGCGGTAGCGCAGCTGCGTGACGCGCTGGCCGGCAACCTGGCGTTCTCGTACCAGGACGGCCACGTGGCGGCGTGGCTGCACGACAACTCGCTCGGAAAGAAGCAGCAGGCGGCGGGGGTCGTCCTCACCATGCCGGGGGTCATCGCGGCCTTCCGCACGAACGCGGCACAGAACGACTACGAGCTCCACGGCACCAACCAGATGGGCACGGCCGAGCGCGATTGGTTCCTGGCGCACGGGGAGGAGCTCGTCGACACGATGGCCCACCCGAGCGGCCCGGACGTCGTCGGCCTCGTGGCGACCGACGTCACCTACGGCGTCATGGGCGACCACGGCGGCCACAACGAGCTGATCCAGGAGGTCCCGATGGTGTTCGCGGGGCCGCGGGTCAACCCGGCGGACTCACGCCACCCGCTCCGGCACGTGGACGTGGTGCCGACGATCCTCGAGGCCATGGGCATCGAGTACGACGAGGACGACTTCGACGGCGAAGCGACGGACCTCTCGGCGCCGGGGCGCGGGAACCGCTGAGGGCCGGCTAGCGCGACGCCGAGCCGGGCTCGGCCATGCGGCGGTGCATCTGCGCCTTGACCCGCTCCGGGAGGAAGCGGTCGAAGCGCCCCTGCGCCTTCGTCGACGCGGAGTGTGAGACGACCGACTCGCGGCCGGCCATCATCGCCTCGAAGCCGTCGCGGGCCACGTCGGCGGCGTCGTCCTTGTCGCCGGCTCCTACCTTCGTGTCGAGCATGTCGGCACGCTCGAAGAAGTCGGTCTCGGTCGGGCCCGGCATCAGGCTAGTGACGGTCACCCCCGTGTCCTTTAGCTCGTTCCGGAGCGCGAGCGCGAAGCTCTGCACGAAGGACTTCGACGCGTTGTAGACCGCCTGGAAGGACCCGGGCATCGTCGACGCGATCGACGAGGTGAACAGCACCCGACCGCGGCCGCGCTCGACCATGTCCGGTAGCAGCTGCTTCGCGATGTGTACGGTGGAACGGACGTTCAGATCGATCAGCTTCAGCTCGTCCTGGAGGTAGGTCTCATTGACCCCGTTCGAGACGAACGCCCCGCCGGCGCCTATGCCGGCGTTCAGCGCCAGCGCGTCGACGGGGCGGCTGATGCTCTGAACCAGCCAGGTCACGCCCTCCTCCGTGGCGAGGTCGACCTGGACGGCGTCGGCCTCGACCCCGGACGCGCGGATGCCGTCGGCGACCGTGGCGACTTGCTCGTCCTCCGCCGCGACGACGAGGTCGAAATCGGCGGCGGCGAAGAGCTTCGCGAGTTCGAGCCCGATGCCGCTGGATGCGCCGGTGACAACTGCGAGAGGTCGGATGCCGTTGCGGTTCCCGGCGTCCTCGGCTTGACACGTGACCAAATAGTCACATATACTCCCACGCCATGGACTCGGTGTTCAAGGCCCTCGCAGACCCGACGCGCCGGAGCCTGCTCGACGAGCTCTTCAAGCAGGACGGGCAGACGCTGAGCGCGCTGGAGGGCAGGCTTCCGATGACCCGCTTCGGTGTGATGAAGCACCTGCGGCTGCTCGAAGAGGCTGGCCTGGTCGCCACGAAGCGGCGAGGCCGCGAGAAGCTCCACTTCCTGAACCCGGTCCCGATCCGGCTCGTCCACGACCGGTGGGTGAGCAAGTACGCAGAGCCCTGGGCGGCAACGCTCAGTGGGCTCAAGACACGTCTGGAGGACGACACGATGGAAACCGTCAAGCCGGTCTCATGGGCCGAGGGCACAGCGCCGGTCGCGGGCGCCACGGCAGTGTTCGAGGTCTTTATCAAGACCACCCCCGAGCGGCTGTGGGAGGCGATCACCGACCCCGAGCAGCGGAAGCAGTACAGCTTCGGCGTCGAGACGCAGTCCGACTGGACGCCCGGCTCGGACTACAAGGCGAGCGTCCCGGGCGTGGTCGACATCGCCGCCGGCGAGAACACCGAGGTGGACCCGCCGCGCCTCCTGGTCCAGACCTTCAACGCGCTATGGAGCGACGAGGTCAAGGAGCAGGGCCCGACGCGCGTGACCTGGGAGATCGAGCCGGTCGGCACCTCCTGTCGGCTGACGGTGACCCACGACCAGCTCCCGCCCGACGCGAACCCGGAGCTCTACGGCGGCTGGCCGATGATCCTCTCCGGCCTCAAGACGCTGCTCGAAACGGGGGAGCCACTCGATACGCCGGGATCGCTGCGGTACGGGGACGCCGGCTGAACGGAGAGGGTGGCTTCACTCAGTGTGCAACCCCTGCACCGAGGCCGATCCTTCCCGGTTCGAGGTGGCGCCGATGTGGCGGATTCCGCCGTGGGGGAGGAGCTGTTACCCGGCTCCTGGCGCCCCTTGATCTCTACGTCCCGTGCGGCCCTCATTCGCCCTTGTTCTCGCATCAAGGGCGCGCTGTTTCCGGCGCTCGCCTCGACTCGTACGCCGCTTTGCGCGCCCTTCGCGAAGGCGCTGCATGACGCCGGTCAACCGGACCTCCTTCACTCGCTTGCCGAAACGTTACGCCTCCGCCTTCGTCAACACAACGCAGCCGGGAACCGCATCCACGGCCTCTCCGTAGCCCGGAGCGCAGGTGCCGTAGCGCGGCTGGAGGCCGCTTCTGCCGTGCGCGAGCAGCGATCGTGGCGGTGCTACTCCTCGGGTGCGGGCGCGGCGGCCAGCGCGAATGGGCTGCCCTCGGAGTCCCGGCACACGGCCCACCGATCGCCGGGGTGGATGATCGAGCCGCCGAGCTCGCGGACGCGCTCGAGTGTCGTGGCCAGGTCGGCGACGGTGAAGTAGGGGAGGGACGCGGTGTCGCCGGGCCCA
>DASQTS010000298.1:0-5758 GCA_035641775.1 Thermoleophilaceae bacterium | reverse complement strand
CTCGGTGGTGGCGAGCACGAACACCACGTGCGGCGGCGGCTCCTCGAGCGTCTTGAGGAACGCGTTCCACGCCGCGGTGGTGAGCATGTGCGCCTCGTCGAGGATGTACACGCGCTTCCCGCCCTGCATGGGCGCGAGCGCGACGTTCTCGCGCAGCTCGCGGATGTCGTCGACCGAGTTGTTCGACGCCGCGTCCATCTCCACCACGTCGAGCGACGTGCCCGCCAGGATGGCCTGTGCGGCCGGCGACTCCGGGTCGAACTCGGCCCGGGCGCCGCCCTCGGCGTTCAGGGCGCATGCGAGGAGCTTCGCCATCGACGTCTTTCCGGTTCCGCGCGAACCCACGAACAGGTACGCGTGGTGGACCTTGTCCAGCTCGATCGCGTTGCGGAGCGTCTTGACGATGTGCTCCTGCCCCACCACGGAGTCGAAGGTCCTGGGGCGGTGGCGACGGTAGAGCGAAAGCATCGGTCGCCGAGCATAACCACCCCTCCTGCCGCTACCCACGTGCAGCTCCCGA
Source organism: Thermoleophilaceae bacterium (assembly GCA_035641775.1). Taxonomy (GTDB): domain Bacteria; phylum Actinomycetota; class Thermoleophilia; order Solirubrobacterales; family Thermoleophilaceae; genus JACVRW01. The sequence continues at coordinate 5,238 of DASQTS010000298.1, read as the reverse complement.
TTCGGCTAGCCATAGCCGATCTCGTACCGCTCCGAACCGCTTCGAACCGCTATGTGGGGCACGGTTTGTCCCGCACTAGCTCACCTTGCTTCATACATCAGGCGGCTCGGGGCGGCACGATTGCCGCCCCGAGCCGCCATCCTGGCTGAGTCCAGGTTCCGGCCTAACCGCTGGCTCTCAGCCGACGACGAAGCCAACCCCTGGACAGTGACGCCACTCCTACGAAACGTTCGCGCAGATCGCGATGGCGATGATCGACCAGTCGAGCGTGCTTCCACCGGCCTTCTCAAAGGCCTGGACGCTCACCTGCGTCGCGCCCGGGATGACGTGGTCGATCGCGACTTCGCCGAATCCACCGTTGATATCGACGCCCGAGCCGATGACCTGCTTGCCCGCTGGGCATGTCGCCGCGGTGTCCTTGGCCTCCGAGCTGAATGCGCTCTCGTTCTTGACCACTTGCAGGCCGCTGATGCCGGGAGCGCCGGTGTCGCCCTTGGGTCCCTGCGGTCCCAGCGGCCCCTGGGGTCCCTGGGGTCCCTGTGGTCCGCGCTCGCCGGCGGGCAGCTCGCCCGCCTTGAAGTCGAGCGCCTGCAGGCTCCCGTTCCTGACATCCGAGGTCGTAAGCGACGAATTCCTGATGTCGACGCCCGTGAGCGACGAGTTCTTGACGGTTTTGCCGGTAATGGTCAGCGCGGCGTAGGAGGTGCCGCCCATCGCCGCGATAAGGGCGATGACTGCGACGGCCATCGATGCTGACGGTCGATAGCGCAATGCGCGCTTCATGCGGGACCTCCTTGGGCCGGCGTCAACTGGGAGAGTGAGGTTGTGATCCATGCTCTCGACGCTAGGCGGGGAGCGGTGTGGGCACATCGGTGGCCGCCACCTATGTTTCCTGTGGGGCTACCTACGTGTTACGCGGCCGGCAGCTGCTCGAACGTGTCGGCCTCCAGCAGCGCCTCGTGGAACTCCCGCCGCTGAAGGACGCGCATCTCTGAGGGGGAAGTGGCAAGCGGCGATCCTTGTGCCGGCGTCAGCGAGTTTCTTCCGGCGGGCGATCGACGAGGATGCTCGAGCGCGGCCGGGATGCGCTCTCCTTCGCCTCTTCCTCCTCCGCGGGGTCGGGTGCTCGCCCGACGGCTCGGGCAGCGGGTTCGGCCTCTGCGTACTGCATGAGCCAGACGCCAGCGACCACCATCGCGAACAGGACCACGCCGGCGATGAGGAGCCCCACTGTCATGCCTTATCGGCGCCGCAGTGCAGCGTAGAAAGCGCCGACCGCGAGAATTGAAGGCACCCAGAGGCCGGTGAACAGCGCTTCCTCACGTGAGTCGGTGAACCACAGCACGACGGAAAGAACGAAGGCGATGAAGGCCGCGAGGGTAATCAGAGAAGCACCCGGATCGCGTCCGAGCACTCTCAGGGCGCGCACGGGACCTGAACCCGTGTGCCGATCGCTCGTCTGCTGCGCATTGGGAAGGCGAGCTCCGGGCTGTTTGCCATGAAGGCTGATTCTCGTGTCTACCCGCGGACGGGTCGTTCAAGCCTGCGCTGGCAGGCGGCCATCGACAACAACATGGGGGGATATCGGGGTGTTGGTCCCGCGCTGTCTGCCCCACACGCGCTCCAGTCCGGCGGTGGTGCGGGTGTCCTCCCAACCACCCCTTGGGCCGGAGTCCCGACTGCCGATAAAACCCCTGTGGAGGCGCAGATTTCACATCCCCTCACGAGCAGGACGCGCGACGACGCGCGCGCCGCGCTCGCCCGCGCCTTCGAGGAGGCCGCGGTGATGCCGGGCACGCTGCTGCCCCACGAGATCGTCGAGGAGCTCACTGAGGTGGCCGGCAGGATCGTCGATGAGGTCACCGCGCACCCCGCCGAGCTGCCCTCGAAGGAGCAGGGCCTCGGCCCGTGGGGCTACATCGTCGAGCATTCGATCGACGCGACCGTCACCGGGCTTCAGATCGGCCGCCGCCTGCTGCCTCCCGAGTCCCTGGACGAGCTCGGGTTCGGGCTGTTCCTTCAGGACATCGGCATGCTCGCGCTCCCGGAGGCCGTGGTCCAGAAGCCCGGCCCACTGGCGCCCGGTGAGTGGGAGCTCCTGATGCAGCACCCGCTGCTCGGGCTCGAGTTCCTGCGCGACGACACGATCGGAAACGGCGCGAAGTCGGTCGTGCGCTCGCACCACGAGCGCTGGGACGGCTCGGGCTACCCGACCGCGCTCACCGGCGAGGAGGCGAGCCTGCTCGCACGAATCGCCGCCGTGGCGGACGCGTTCGACGCGATGACGAGCGAGCGCTATCACGCGCGCGCCGTGCCGGCAGGTGTCGCCGTCGAGATCATCCGGTCAGGCTCGGGCAGCGAGTTCGACCCCGCCGTGGTGGACGCCGTCCTCGCGGTGACCTAGCCCAGCAGGTCGAGCGCCGCGCCGACGATCGTCTCGGCGTCGATCTCGTGATGGCGGTAGACCTCGTCGAGGTCCCCCGACTGCCCGAAGCGCGTGACGCCGAGCGGCGTGAGCGGCACGGCGTTCACGGCGCCGAGGAAGGCGAGCGCGTTCGGGTCGCCGTCCAGCACGGTGACCATTGGCGCGGCGCGGTCGGCCGGCAGCAGCTCGTCGAGGATCTCAGTCGGATGCTCGCCGAAGCCGGCGCGGGCGCGCAGCGCGCGATGGAGGAGGTCGGCGCTCGTCACGCAGATCACGTCGACCTCGTCGCCGAGCGTGTCCGCGGCGGCCAGCACCTCCGGGATCACCGCCCCCATGCCCGCGAGCGTGAGGTTCGGCGACCGCTTCGCGCGGCGTAGCGGATAGCCGCCGGCTAGCACCAGCTCACGGCGGGCGTCCGACGCACCCTCGCCACCCGCAAGCTCCTGGTCGATCGGGCGCGTCGAGAGCCGGAAGTACGCCGACTCACCCGCCGGGCGGCCCAGCCGCGAGAGCGCGTGGAGAAGCGTCCACTCGAGGTCCTGCCCGAACGCCGGCTCCCAGAACGTGCAGCCCGGCTGCCCGATGCCGATCGACGGAGTGACGATCGACTGGTGCGCCCCGCCCTCAGGCGCGAGCGAGACCCCGGAGGGCGTGCCGATCAGGATCGACTGCCCGCCCGCGTAGATCCCGAACGACCATGGCTCGAGCGCCCGCCCGACGAACGGGTCGTAGATCGTCCCAATCGGGAACAGCGGCTGGCCATGGCGGCTCCAGGTGGCTCCGAGCTCGCCGAGCAGGCCTACGAGGTTCGTCTCCGCGATGCCCAGCTCGATGTGGCGCCCGCCCGGGGTCTCGTGCCAGTGCACGAGCGTCTGCGTATCGTCCGCGAACCAGTCACGCCGCTCGCCCACCGACCAGATCCCGGACTTGTTGATCCAGCCGCCGAGGTTCGTGGAGCTCGCGACGTCGGGGCTCACGGTCACGACGCGCTCGGAGACCTCGGGCGCCTCGTGAACGAGGTCCACGAAGAAGCGCCCGAACGCCTGCTGCGTGGACTCCTTCCCGCGGTGCTTGCGGCCGAGCGCCGCCGGCACCTCGGGGGGCTCGCGCGGGGGCGGCTCGTCGCGGGCCAGGACGGCGGCCGCGGCGGCCGCGAGCTCGCCCTCCGGGCTGCCCGGGTCGAAAGACGCCCACGGGTCCTCGGGATCGGCGCCGAGCTGCCCTCCCAGGTCCGCGAACTGCTCGTGCGTCAGTAGCGCCGAGTGGTTCTCCGGGTGGCCCTCGATCGGCAGCGACCAGCCCTTGATCGTGTAGGCGAAGATCACCGTAGGCCTGTCGTGCTGCACCGCCTGGTAGGCCTCGATGAGCTTGCCGATGTCGTGCCCGCCGAGGTCGCGGAAGGCGGCGCGCAGGTGGTCGTCGGGCAGCTCCGACACCAGCGTCGCCAGGCCCGCGTCGCGGCCGGGCAGGCGCTCGCGCAGCTCCTCCGGGTCGGCGCGCAGCAGACGCTGGTACTCCTCGTTCGGCATCTCGTCGATGCGGCGCCGCAGGTCCTCGCCGCCAACGCGCTCGAACAGCGACTCGAGGCGGCGGCCGTACTTCACCGTGAGCACCTGCCAGCCGGCCGCCTCGAACATGCCCGCGAGGCGGCCGAAGGCGATGTCCGGCACGACGCGGTCTAGCGACTGCCGGTTCAGGTCGACGACCCAGAGCACCTCGCCGAGACGCGCCACCCACGGGTCCGCGATCGCCTCCCAGACGGCGCCCTCGTCGAGCTCGGCGTCACCGAGCAGGGCGATCTGGCGGCCGCGCGGCGGGGCCTCGAAGCGATGGTGCTCGAGATAGCGGCGCGCGATCGCGCCCCAGATCGGCGCCGTGGCGCCGATGCCCACCGAGCCGGTCGAGTAGTCAACCGGGTCGGGGTCCTTCGTCCGGCTCGGGTAGCTCTGGAGACCGCCGAACGCGCGCAGTGACTCGAGGTAGGGCCGCTCGAGGCGGCCGAGCAGATAGTTGATCGCATGCAGCACCGGCGAGGCGTGCGGCTTCACCGACACGCGGTCCTCGGCACGGAGCTCCGAGAACCACAGCGCGGTCATGAGGCTCACCATCGACGCGCTCGACGCCTGGTGGCCGCCGACCTTCACGCCCGTGCGGTTCTCCCGCACCCGGTTCGCGTGATGCACGATCGCGGTGGCGAGCCAGAGCACCCGCCGCTGAACCTGCTCGAGCGTGTCGAGGTCAGGCGCCGCGGGCGGAGGCGACGGCGCTGTCGTGGTCTTCGAACCACTCAAGGTGAGCGATTCTCCCATCCCGCACCGTGAACACCATGTGGATGGGCATGGAGCCCTCCAACCCACTGACGCGACCCGTCGAAACCCACGCGCCGTGGGCCACCACGCGGTCGCCAAAGGCCTCGACGCTCTCGGTCTCTATCAGCACTGACCCCCATGCTCCAAGCCATTCCTCCGTGTTCTTGCGGAAGGCATCTTTCCCCTTCAGCTGCACGGTTTCCGGCCAATGAGGAGAGGGCGTCATCACCACGTCGTCGCTGTAGAGATCGAGGACGCCATCGATGTCCCCGCTGTTCCAGCGCTGAGCCATTTCGAGAACGACGTCTGTGGTCATAGAGGCAAGAACGAGGCTACGCACGCACCGCGTGCTCCGCAAAACGCGGACCGTGCACCCGTCTCTGTGACTCGATCTCGGGCGTGCCCGCCGGTCTTCGACTCCGGCCAGGCTTGCCCGCGGCGCACGAGCGGTATCGCTTAAGGCTGCTTCCTCCCGGATCTGACCTGGTTCGCGAGCGCTCGCCG
>DASQTS010000297.1:0-7156 GCA_035641775.1 Thermoleophilaceae bacterium | reverse complement strand
GCGGAAGCCGAGGCCGGGGATGTCGGGGTCGCCCGAGGCGCCGAGCATCGAGAACCGGTCGATGCCGTCGAACATCCAGCCGCCGAGGCCCATCGCCTGGAGCACGAGCATCCCGGCGTAGCAGGAGGTGGCCAGCTCGGCGGTGATCTCGGCGAGCATGTACTGGTCGAAGAACGTGAGCGGGAACGTGTCGTCCACGTCCACGAGCCCGCGGAACTTCTCCAAGCCGGGGATCGGGCGGCCGTTCACGTCGTCGCCGAGGCAGTAGCCGTTCTGCGTCAGAAACATGATCGCGGCGATCGCGTGCTGGGCCAGGTCGCCGACCGGGAAGGCCAGCAGCGAGCCCGGCACGTTCACGCACCAGGTGTTGTGGCCCTCGTAGTAGGGCTCCTCGCGCGGGAACTCGATGCGCTTGTCGTCGAGCTTCACGATCTTCGACGCGTGGCGCTCGAGCATCAGCTCGATGCTCACGTCGTCGTCAGCGGGGTCCACGAGCGCGCCCGCGTCGCGCGTGGGGAACATGTAGGTGCCGGAGTCGTCCGTGAAGAACAACTCGCTCGTGTGGAAGCCGGCGGCAGAGGGGAACGTGCGGCCCGCGGCGCCGGCGGCGTAGTTCGCCATGTGCCCGGCGTAGTGGGCGTTCCGCGTGATCGAGTAGTGCCAGCCGGTGGTGCCGGCCATCGACGTGAGCACCACCATGCGCTCGAGCTCCGACAGAGGCACCGGCTCGTGCGGCGACTCGTACGCCAGCGGCCCATCCGGGATGGTGGATCCAAGCGAGATGCGGCGCGCGCGGCGCCCGTAGATGGCGTCCATGAGCGGGTACTGGGCCAGCTCGCGCAGCGCGGCGGCCTGACGTTCGGTGCGGGAATCGGTATCGATGCTCATACCCCGTACACGTGAGGTTGCGCCTCACAGCGTGAGCGACGAACATCGGCCTTGACTCGTGGTGACGCTTGCACGGACCACTTTCTTCGGCAGGGCGCGCGAGAAGGAGCGCCTCGCCGAGCTGCTCGACAGCGTGCCTCTGGTGACCCTAACCGGGGTCGGCGGGGCGGGCAAGACCAGGCTGGCGGCGGAATTGGCGGGCGAGTTCGTGGGCGAGGTGCGCTGGTGCGAGCTGGCAGCGCTGCGCTCCGGCGACGCCGTGGCGCCAGCCGTGGCGTCGGTGCTCGGGCGAGACGACGCCGAGGCCGATCCGGCGACGGCCGTGGCCGAGGCGCTCGAAGGCAGCGACGTGCTCCTCGTGCTCGACAACTGCGAGCACGTGCTCGAGGGCGCGGCGGACCTGGTGGACCGGGTGATCCCCGCGGTGCCCAACGCGCGGATCGTCGCAACCAGCCGCGAGCCGCTCGGCGTCGAGGGCGAGCAGGTGATCGCGCTCGGGCCGCTGGGGCCCGAGGCGGTGGAGCTGTTCGCCGACCGTGCCCGGCTCGCGGTCTGGGACTTCGAGCTCGCGGACGGGAACGCCGACGCCGTGGCCCACATATGCGAGCGGCTCGACGGCCTGCCGCTGGCGATCGAGCTCGCGGCCGCGCGGATCCGCTCGCTCTCGCCCGCCGAGATGGCCCAGCACCTCGACAGGCGCTTCGAGCTGTTGGCGCGGCCGCGGGCACGCGGCGCCGAGCGCCACCGGACGCTACGGGCCACCGTGGACTGGTCATATCGCCTGCTCGAGGAGGACGAGCGGCTCGTCTTCGAGCGGCTGTCCGTGGTTGCCTCGCGCTGCGACGCAGAGGCGGCCCGCGCGATCTGCGGCGGCGGCGGGGTGCCGCCCGAGAGCGTGCTCGACGTGCTCGACCGTCTCGTGGAGCGCTCGCTCGTCACGACCCGGACCGACGGCGGCGTGACGCTGTTCGGGATGCTCGAGACGCTTCGCGAGTACGCCCGCGACCGCCTGCGCGACCGCGGCGAGCTCGAGCACATGCGCGAGCTCCACGCCGACTGGTACGCGCTGCTGGCCGATCGCCAGGCGCGCGACGTGGAGAGCGACTGGACGCTCGAGATCTTCAACCAGGGCATGGCGGCGTTCGAGGAGGTCCGGACCGCCTGCGCGTGGGCGGTCGAGCACGACTCGTCGCCGCTGCGCGCGTTCCGCCTCGTCCGCCCGCTCTGGGCGCTCGCGCACTCGAGCCACGCGCGCGAGATCGCGACCATGTGCGAGGAGGCCCTCCGGCGCTGGCCCGAAGGCGGCGGCGAGATGCGGCAGGTGGCGCTGGGCGCCGCGGCCGTCGCGCACCTCGTGTCCGGCGACGCGGAGAGGTCGCGGGCGCGGTCGGCGGAGGCCGAGCGCGCCGAGGCGGAGGGCGCCGGCCCGGCGCTCCTGGCGCACCGCGCCGCGGCGCTCGTGTCCTACGTCTTCGACGCGGACCCGGAGGCGACGCTGGAGCGCATCGAGCGCGTGGTGGCGCTGGCGGGGAAGCTCGGCGTGCGGACGATCGAGGCCGAGATGTCCGTGCTCGGCGCCCAGGCGATGGCGGCGAGCGGCCGGCGCGAGGAGGCGGTCGCCGTCGCCGAGACCGTGCGCGACCGGGCCCGGGAGCTCGGCAGCCCCTTCCTCGAGGCGTGGGCCGTGTACATCATCGGCACGATCGTCATCGACGAGCCCGAGCGCGCGGAGGCGTGCTTCCGCGAGAGCCTCGCGACCGCGTCGACGACGAAGTACTCGCTGACGGTCGGCAACAGCAAGCGCCAGCTCGCGCGGCTCGCGGCGCGGGCCGGGCGCCACGAGGAGGCGGCCGAGCTGTTCGCGGACGCGATCGCCCACTTCGCCCGCACCGAGGACCACTCGCAGACCTGGGACGCGCTGCGCTCCGCGTCGCTGCTGCTGGCCGCGCGGGGCCGGCGCGACCTGGCGGCACGCGTCCTCACGAGCTCCCATCGCGACCCGCGCGCCCGCGCGGTGCCGCCGCTCGAGGCCGCCGAGATCAACGGCCTGGCGGACGAGCTCGACGCCGAGATGCGCGCCGCCGTGCCGGCGCGCCTCGGCGAGCTCATGCAGCTCGTGACGGCCGAGCTGCGCGGCGACGGCGCGTCGGCCGCTGCCTCCCCCGCCGCCCCCGCTCCGGCGCACCCCTCAAACAACACGTTCACGCGCGACGGCGAGATGTGGCAGCTGGCGTTCGACGGCGAGTCCGTGCACATGCCCGACCTCAAGGGCCTGCACGACCTGGCCCGGCTGCTCGCCGCGCCCGGCGAGGAGATCCACGTGCTCGACCTGGGCGCGGCCGTTGACGGCGTGTCTCCGCAGGGGCATGCCGGCGAGCTGCTCGACGCCGAGGCGCGGGCCGCGTACAAGGCACGGATAGACGAGCTGCGCGAGGAGCGCGAGCTCGCCAAGGCGGCCAACGACACCGTGCGCGCCGAGCGCGCTCGCGAGGAGCTGGACGCGATCGGCGAGGCGCTCACGTCGGCCTACGGTCTTGGCGGGAGGGCCCGCAAGGCGGGAGACCAGGCCGAGCGCGCGCGCTCAGCCGTCACCTGGCGGATCCGCAGCGCAATCTCGCGCGTGGAGGCGGTCCACCCCGCGCTCGGCCGGCACCTGAAGAACTCGGTCCGGACGGGAACCTTCTGCTCGTACGCGCCGGAGCAGCCCGTGGACTGGCAACTCACGCAGTAAGCCGCTTCCTCACGCCTTGGGGGCATGAACCAGATCAGCCTCCCTTATATCGAAGAGGGTGACGCCACCGGCGTCCCCGTCCTGTTCCTCCACGGCGGCACCGACTCGTGGCGCTCGTTCGAGCCGGTGCTGCCGCACCTGCCCGACGACATCCGCGCCGTCGCGGTCTCCATGCGCGGCCACGGCGACGCCCCGAAGCCGGAGAGCGACTACACGATCGAAGAGCTCGCCGGCGACGTGATCGCCCTGATGGAGGAGCTCGACCTGGGCCCCGCCGTCCTGGTCGGCCACTCGATGGGCACCATGGTCGCCGAGCGGATCGCGATCGAGGTTCCGGAGCGCGTGCTCGGCCTCGTGCTGGCCGGGGCATTCGGCCAGCCGCAGCGCAACAGCCCGGGACTCCTCGAGCTGCGCGACGAGTTCGGCGAGATCGAGGGCCCCGTCGCGCGCGAGCTGGCGCACGAGTTCCAGGCGAGCACCACCGCGACGCCGCTCGACCCCGAGCAGCTCGACGTGTTCGTCGACGAGACCCAGAAGGTGCCGGCGCACGTGTGGCGTGGGATCTTCAGCGCGTTCCCGGAGGTCGACTACGCGGCCGAGCTGGCCGCGCTCGCTCCCCCGGCCCTGATCGTGCAGGGCGAGCGGGACGAGATGATCCCGCCCGAGGAGCGGAACGTCCTGCTCGGAATCCTGCCGAGCGCGCGCCTGATCGTCTACGAGGGCGCCGGGCACGCGCTGCACTGGGAACAGCCGGAGCGCTTCGTCGCGGACGTCGTGGAGTTCAGCCGGGAAGCGTCCTCACGGAGTGAGCCGCGGCCTCACGCCTCAGCAGCATGAGCAAAATCAGACTCCCATACATCGAGCAGGGAGACCCCTCAGGCGTCCCCCTGCTCCTTCTTCACGGCGCCACCGACTCGTTGCGCGCCTACGAGCCGGTGCTGCGGCACCTGCCCGACGACATCCACGCGATCGCTGTCACCATGCGCGGCCACGGCGACGCCCCGAAGCCAGAGAGCGGCTTCGCGATCGAGGACCTCGCGGCCGACATCGTCCCGCTGATGGACCAGCTCGGCCTCGGCCAGGTGGTGCTCGTGGGGCACTCGCTGGGCTCGCTGGTCGGGTCCCGCGTCGCGATCGACAATCCCGAGCGGCTCGCGGGGCTGATCCTCGGCGGCGCGTTCGGTCACCCGTTGAGCGCGAACCCGGCGCTCGAGGAGGTGAAGGAGTTCACGGCGCTCGAGGACCCGATCCCGCGCGAGATCCCGTACGAGTTCCAGTCGAGCACGCTCACCCGCCCGCTGCCGGACGGGATGCTCGACGGCTTCGTCGACGAGAGCATGAAGGTGCCCGCCCGCGTATGGGGCGGGATCTTCGGGAGCACCGCGACGTTCGACCTCTCGGACGAGCTCGGCGCGATCACCGCCCCCACGCTGATCGTGCAGGGCGGAGCCGACCCATATGTCCCGGAGTCCGACAGCGACATGCTGCTCGACGCGATCCCGGACTCGCGGCTGATCGTCTACGAGGACGCCGGCCACGCGTTCCACTGGGAGGAGCCGGAGCGCTTCGCAGCGGACATCGTGGAGTTCAGCCGGTATTCCGCAGGCCTGCCGCTATCCCGTTAACTGTCAGGAGCAGCGCGCGCGCCAGGTCGGGATCGGATTCGGTCCCGGCCTGGCGCTCTGCGCGGCTCCGCTCGGTGAGCGCCACCTGGAGCAGGTGGAGCGGCGCGAGGTAGTCGTCGCGCACGCGCAGCGTGCGCTGGAGCACCGGGTCGGCGCCCAGCAGCTCGTCCTCGCCGCGCAGCGTGAGGAGCTCGGACATCGTGAGCTCGTACTCCGTGCGGATGTCGCCGAAGAGGCGCCTCAGCTCCGGCGGCACGAGCCGCTCCACGTAGTGGCCCGCGATCTCGAGATCCGTCTTGGCGAGCGTCATCGCCACGTTCGAGAGGAAGTTGCGGAAGAACCACCATCCCTCGTGCATCTGGCCCAGCCGCTCCTCGAGGCCGGCCTCCCGCGCGGCAGCGAGTCCGCTCCCCACGCCGTACCAGCCGGGCACGATCTGACGCGACTGCGTCCAGCCGAACACCCACGGGATCGCCCGCAGCGCCCCGATGCCGCCGCCCGAGTCCGGGCGGCGCGAGGGCCGCGAGCCGAGGTGGAGCTCGGCGAGGAGCTCGACCGGCGTCGAGGCCAGGTAGTAGTCGGGCAGCAGCGGGTCCTCGACGAGCGCGCGGTAGCGCCGGAAGGAGGCGTCGGAGACGAGGTCCATCGCCTCGACCCAGCTTGCGAGCGCCTCCGGCGACATGCGCGGGCGGCGGTGCAGCACGGTCGCCTCGAGCGCCGCCGCCAGCATCAGCTCCAGGTTCTCGCGTGCGAGGCTCGGCACGAGGTACTTGTCGGAGATGACCTCGCCCTGCTCCGTGACCTTGATCTCGCCGTCGAGCGTGCGCGGCGGCTGGGCGAGGATCGCGTCGTGGGCCGGCCCGCCGCCGCGGCCGACCGTGCCGCCGCGGCCGTGGAACAGCCGCAGCCGGACGCCGAACTCGGCGGCCGCGTCGCGCAGGCGCTGCTGGGCCCGGTGGATCTCCCACTGGCTGGCGGTGATCCCGGCCTCCTTGTTCGAGTCCGAGTAGCCGAGCATCACCTCCTGCACGTCGTCCCGGTCGGCCACGAGCGCCCGGTAGGCAGGGTCCGAGAGCAGCTCGCGCAGAACGCGGTCGGCCTCGCGCAGCTCGTCCATGGTCTCGAGCAGCGGCACGAAGCCGAGGTTCGTCGCGCCGGCCTCGCGTGCGAGGACGACCGCGGCGAAGACGTCGTCCGCGCCGCGGCACATGGAGACGATGTACGACTCGATCGTCTCGCTCCCGTAACGCTCGTGCGCCTCCCGTATCGCTTCGAAGGTGGCGAGAGTGCGCCGGCCGGCCTCGTCGAGCGGCGGCGGCGAGAAGGCGAGAGGACGGCGCGAGGCGAGCTCCCTCGAAAGGAGCGCGCGGCGCTCGTCACGGTCGAGCTCCCCGTAGGAGGTGGCGCACGGATTGGGCGTATAGCGCCCAATCGATGCGCCACCCGCAGGCGGGCCGTCTTTGGTACCCGCCGCCTCCCCGCCGGGGGCCGCGCCCAGCGCGTCGATCAGCTGACCCACCGCGTGGTGGTGCGCATCCGCGTGCTCGCGCACGTCGAGCGTCGCGAGATGCAGGCCGAAGGCCGACAACGTGCGCATCGCGCGCTCGATCCGGCCCTCCGCGATCAGGCGGCCGCGGTGCTCCATCAGCGAGTCGCGCACGAGCCGCAGGTCGGCGTGGACCTCGGCGACGCCGCGGTAGTCGCGCCCGGGTTCGTGCGGCAGCCCGCTCGCGAGCCGGCGGCGCGTGTTCACGAGCCTCTGCTGGATGCAGGTGAGCTTCAGCCGGTACGGCTCCTCTGCGTTCAGCCGGAGGAAGCGCGGCTCAACCTCGGGCAGCAGCTCGAGGTCGCGCGCGAGCGACGCCTGCAGGTCCGGCGTGGCCCCCGCGATCCGGACGGAGCTCGACAGGTC
>DASQTS010000296.1:0-4763 GCA_035641775.1 Thermoleophilaceae bacterium | reverse complement strand
GGCGAGACCTCGGGGCACAAGCTGCTCGTGGAGGACGGCCAGGTGGTGGGCGTGCGCTCGGGCGACAAGGGCCGCGGGCGCGAGGGCCAGGAGCTCTCGAACTTCGAGCCCGGGTCGGACCTGATCGCGAAGGCGACGGTCCTCGCCGAGGGCACCGCCGGGCACCTCACTGGAGCGGCGATCCGCCACTTCGAGATCGGCTCGGAGGACCCTCAGCAGTGGGAGCTCGGCGTGAAGGAGATCTGGGAGGTCGAGCGACCGCTCGACCGGGTGATCCACACGATGGGCTGGCCACTGAAGTTCGCGGCCAAGTACCGCGAGTTCGGCGGCTCGTTCATGTACCCGATGGGCGAGGACCGCGTGTCGCTCGGCTTCGTCGTCGGGCTCGACTACAAGGACGCCCGCTTCTCCATCCACGACGCGCTCCAGCAGCTGAAGGGGCATCCGCTGTTCGCGAAGCAGCTCGACGGCGGCAAGCGCGTCGGCTGGGGCGCCAAGACGATCCCGTCCGGCGGCTTCTGGGCGCGGCCGCGCCGGCTGTGGGCGCCCGGCATGACGATCGTCGGGGACTCGGCCGGGATGGTGAACGTGCCGACGCTGAAGGGCGTCCACTACGCCATGCACGCCGGGATGTTCGCCGCCGAGGCGATCTACGAGCGCCTGAAGGGCGGCGGGGACTGCGCCGACCTGTCGAACTACCAGGCGCTGGTCGAGGGGTCCGAGATTCAGACGGACACCTACCGGACGCGTAACGCCCGCCAGCCGTTCGCCAGGGGCTTCTTCATCGGCGGCGCGCTCGCGAGCATGATGACCCTCTCCGGCGGGCGGGTGCCGGGCGGCCATTGGTCGACCCACGACGATGCCTGCGTGCCGACCTTCATCGGCCCGGAGCGCGACTACCCAAAGCCCGACGGCAAGACGACCTTCGACAAGCTCTCGTCCGTCTTCGCCACAGGCAATGCCACGCGCGACGACGCGCCGAACCACATCCGCATCCAGGAGAAGGTGCCCCTCGAGGTGGCGCTCATGTGGCAGAACATGTGCCCGGCACAGGTCTACGAGGTGCCGGACGAGGAGCTCGAGGCGGCGCGGGACAATGGCGGCATCGATGGCAAGCGCGAGGTGAAGCTGCAGATCACGCCCTCGAACTGCATACAGTGCGGCGCGATCACGGCCAAGGGCGGCCGGCTGACGCCGCCCGAAGGCGGCGACGGACCGAACTACCAGGTGACCTAGGCGCCCCCCACCGCGAGGTGGCGCATAGATTGGGTGCTGCACACACAATCCATGCGCCACTGCCGGATGGGTGTGGCCTCAATGCTGCCGTTCGTTACGTGACGCGCTAGCTTCTCGCGCCATCCGCTACCCCGGCCAGCATCCGCGTCGTGCCACGGTCGTCGGGGCCGGGTCGTTTGGCACGGCCATTGCGGTCCTGCTCGAGCGGGCGGGTATCAGCACCACGCTCCTGTGCCGCACCCCCGAGCAGGCCGAGGAGCTGTCTGGCGCTCAGCAGAACGAGCGGTACCTCCCGGGCGTCGATCTCCCGCGTGACCTGAAGGTCCGCGCGTTCGGCGGCCACCCGGAGCAGTTCGCGCGCGCGGACCTGATCTTCCTCGCGGTGCCGTCGAAGTGGATCGGCGAGGCGATCGGCGAGCTCAAGCGACTCGGCGTCTCGGACCGCTCCGGCATCGTCTCGCTGGCCAAGGGGCTCGTGGCGCCCGACGGCGCGGCGCCCACGATCCTGCTCGAGACGGCCTTCGGCCCCGACCGCGTGGGCTGCGTTGGCGGGCCCGCGCACGCCCTCGAGATGGTCGAGTCGGGCGCCGGCCTCGTGTGCGCGTCGCGCTCGGAGGCGCTGGCGCACCGGGTGGCCGAGGCCTTCCAGCGCGCGGGCGTGGTGTGCGAGGTGTCCGACGATCCCGTCGGCGTCGAGCTGGCCGGGATCGCGAAGAACGCGGCGGCGGTGGCGGTGGGCGCTACGCAGGCACAGGGCCTCAACGCGGCCGGCATGGCGGCCGCAGACATCTTCCTCGAGGTGCTGTCGCTCTCGGCGGCGAGCGGTGGCCAGGCCCGCACCTTCGTGGGCCGCGCCGGGACCGGCGACCTCGTGGCGACCGCGCTCGCGCCCAGGTCGCGCAACCGCAGCGCGGGCGAGCTGCTGGCTGAGGGCGTCCCGGCGCACGAGATACCGGAGCGCGTGGGGCAGGCGGTCGAGGCGCTCGAGACGGTGCCCGTTCTCGCGCGCGCGATCGAGCGCGCCGGCGTCGAGGCGCCGGTGACCTCCGCGCTCGCACGGCTGATCGAGGGGACGCTTCCGGTGGACGACTGGGTGGCGCTCGTCAGGGCGAAGCAGCCGCCCCCGGCACGCTTCGCCCGGCCGAGCACATGGTGGACGCGGCTGCGCGCCTGGCTCGCACGGAGTTCGGAGGGCGGCGGCTAGACTCGGATAAGCAATGAAGGCAGACATTCATCCCGAGTACGTCCCCGCGCACGTGCGCTGCACCTGCGGCAACGAGTTCTGGACGCGGTCCACGAAGCCGGAGCTGCATGTCGAGATCTGCTCGAACTGCCATCCGTTCTACACGGGCCGCCAGAAGCTGGTGGACACCGGCGGTCGCGTCGAGCGCTTCCGCCGCCGCGCGGCCGCGGCCCGCCGCGGCTAGCTCGCAGCCTGCGCCGCAACTCTCGCGCTGTGAGAGCGTTCTCACGACGCATGCGCCGTGCGCTTCCAATCACGATCGCGCTCGCCGCCGCCGCCCTGACGGCGGCGGCGCCTGCGCCTGCAGCTGTCGTCCCGGCGAGCGTCCGCCTCGTCGACTGCTCCTTCGAGCGCCACGAGGCCGCCTTCCACGCGCGCATGCGATTGGTCGAGGGCGCGAGCCAGATGGCGATGCGCTTCACCCTCCTCGAGCAGACGGGAGCGCCTCGCCCCGAGGCGAACAGCCCCGCCGTCCTGCGGCGCTGGCACCGCTCCAAGCCTGGGGTGCGCAGGTTCGGCTACCGCCAGGGCTTTCGCAACCTGCCCGAGAACGCGACGCACCGCGTGCGCGTGGACTTCCGCTGGTACTCCGCGGACGGGGAGATCATCCAGCGCGCGCGGCGCCGCTCGGCGCCGTGCCGCCAGTTCATCGTGCTCCCGAACCTGACGATCCGGCTCCTCGGAGTCGCCCCGACGACGTCGCCCGGCGTGGTGCGGTACAGGGTGGCGGTGACGAACACCGGCAAGGGCGAGGCGGCATCCGTCCCGGTCCGGCTGACGGTCGATGGCGACGTCGTGGACACAGTCACCATCACCAGAATCGCACCGGGCGAGGAGCGCCGGCTCTCGATCCGCGGCCCCGCCTGCCGCCGCCTTGCGAAGCTCGAGGTCGATCCCGCGAAGGGAATCGCGGAGAGCTCCGATGACGACAACATGTTCGAGCTGATCTGCGCGAGCCTCACGAACGCGCGGTAGCCGCCGATACGATGGGAGTGGTGAGCGCCACCTCCGAACGGCCGCGTGAGGCCACGACCGACGCCCCCATCGGCGGCCAGGCAGTCCTCGAGGGCGTGATGATGCGCGGGATATCGACGTGGGCGGTGGCCGTGCGCAAGCCGTCGGCCATGCAGCTGCTCGCGGGCGGCGCCGACTCGAAGGAGGGGGCAAAGGGCGAGATCGAGGTGATCTCGGAGCCGCTCGTCTCCTGGACGAAGCGGCACCGCCTGCTCCGCGTTCCGATCGTGCGCGGCGTCGTCGCGCTCGCCGAGTCGCTCAAGATCGGCTTCCGCGCGCTCGGCATATCGGCGAACGCGCAGATGCCCGCCGACGAGGACGGCAAGCAGCAGGACATCGGCGGCGGCGCCTGGGCCGGGACGATCGCGTTCGCGCTCCTGTTCGCGGTCGGCCTATTCTTCCTGCTGCCCGCGGGCCTCACCAACCTCTTCTCGGACGATATCCCGAACTCGGTCGTCTTCGTGGTGATCGAGAAGCTCGTCCGCATCGCGATCTTCCTGGGCTACCTGGCGCTGATCTCGCGCATGCCCGACCTTCAGCGCGTGTTCGAGTACCACGGCGCCGAGCACAAGACGATCTCCTGCTACGAGGCCGGCGAGCCGCTCACCCCTGAGAACGCGCAGCGCTACTCGCGCTTCCACCCTCGCTGCGGCACGAGCTTTCTGCTGCTGGTGATGATCGTGGCCATCGTCGTGTTCGCGCCCCTCGGGAAGCTCGACTGGCACTGGCTGTTCATCTCGCGCGTGCTCGGGATCCCGATCGTCGCCGGCCTCGCCTTCGAGCTCATCAAGTGGTTCGGCAAGAACCGCACGAAGCGCTGGGCGCGCGCACTCATGTGGCCCGGCATCCAGCTCCAGCGCCTCACGACGCGGGAGCCCGACCTGTCCCAGCTCGCGGTGGCGATCGCCGCGCTCGAGGCCGTGCTCGCGGTGGAGAACCCGCGTGCCGCATCGGAAGAGGACAAGCTCGGCATGGAAGTCGTTGCATAACCCATTTGAGGTAGACGCCTCCATACAGAGCATCTAAGCTCCGCACGCTCCGGGGTTCCATCCCGCGTCGAGTCAAAGGAGTTGCCCTGTGCAGTACTCGCTGAGACGTGCGCCGACGCTGCTCGTCGCGCTTGCGTTCATCCTCCTCGCGGCCGCGACCGCGACGGCTCATACGGGCCGCTACGGGGGCACGGAGGACCGTGCACCCTTCAACACGATGCCGGCCGAGGACGACGCAGCCCCCTTCTTCTCCGGCGGCGCCGCCCAGCACGGTGGTACCA
>DASQTS010000295.1:0-7528 GCA_035641775.1 Thermoleophilaceae bacterium | reverse complement strand
GGGCACGCGGCCTCCTGGACGATCCTCTCGATCAGCACCAGCGCGTGCTCCGAGCTCGCGCCGAGCCCCACGAGCGCGACATCTGGGCGCTCCCGGGCGGTGACCGCACCGACCTCGTCGACCTCGACCGAGCGAGCGATCACCTCGTGGCCGAGCGAGGCCACGATCGGCACGACGAGCTCGAGCCGGTCTTTTCGCTCGTTCGCGATCAGAACGCGCAGATGCTCTGTGTCCCGGTAGCTCATGATTTGACGGTCCTTTACTGAGGTCTTTCCCGGATCAGGTGGTATGGTCACAGGGCGCTCCGCCTCACGCGTCCTGGCGGAGCCTCTCCGGCTCCAACACCCCGGCCGGCCCTGAAGCGCTGGGTCCGCCGGACCGGAACGCTATTCAAGGAGCGGAGCATGTCGATCTCCTCGTCAGACCAGTCGAACCGCACCAGACGTCCGCGCGCCGTTCCCGATCTACCGCAAGAGTCGTTCGACGACCGCGAGTGGGACGTGCGCGTGGCGCGTGAGGTGAGACATCAGGAGGTGATCGAGGCGAGCTTCGATCGCGCGGAGGCCTACGCGCGTGTGGGCGACATCGAGCAGGCGCTCGAATGGCTCGACCGCGCTGCCACGCTCAGCGGCGATCTGCCGCCGGCGTATCGCGCGCGGCGCGCACGCTGGGTGTTGAGCACCGCGGTGCGGCTCAGGTCGACAGGCGGCTATCCGGATGCGCGTGGCTCCGGCAGGCTGCAGGCGCATAGATGATCGGACGTCGCGATGATGCCCCGCGCGGATGGCTTCAGCGGCTCCGCGTTCCGCGCCGGCAGGGCGGCGAGGACGTCGCAGCGCTTCGCCGGCAGAACGCGGCGCTCATGGAGGAGGTCGGCGAGCTCACTCGACAGGCCCGAACGGATCCACTGACCGGATTGGCAAACCGGCGCGGGTGGAATGAGCAACTGAGTCGCGAGCTCGCGCAGGCGCAACGCTCGGGCCGCCCCGTGTCCGTAGCGCTGATGGACATCGACGACTTCAAGGCGTTCAACGACTCCCGCGGCCACCAGGCCGGCGACCGGCTACTCGTAGCGGCGGCGGCTGCTTGGCAGGCCCAGCTTCGAGAAGGCGACCTCCTCTGCCGCTGGGGAGGCGACGAGTTCGCCGCCCTGCTCCCGGACTGCTCCGAAGGCGCGGCGCACGAGATCATTGCTCGCGTCACATCCACAACGCCAGGCTTGCAGTCGTGCGCCGCCGGCGTAGTCGCGTGGGACGGCGCGGAGACATCCGACGAACTGGTGTGGCGAGCCGACGTGGAGCTGCTCAAACAAAAGCGCGCCAGGGTACAGAGCGCCCCCTAGACGGCGTAGAAGAAGGAAGGCGTAGGCCGCTGTCAGCCCCTTCTGATCCAGCTCGCAGCAGCGCCTGCAGTGTTCGGCTCGTCACGCCCCCGACCCCCCGGCGCGCAGTTCGAACGGCCCCGCGTTGAGCCCCCGATAGCCGTCGTCGTTCACCCACCTGAGCCAAGCGTGGCGCGCCGCGACCTCCTGGTCGGCGGCATGGAGGCCAATGGCTGCGTGCCGGCGGGCAGTTCTGCCGACCGCAGCGACATGACGGTCGCTTGCGCGGCGCTGCTCGGCGAGCGCTGACCCCAGCCGTCGCTCGGCGCGGTCTTGTTCCGGGGCCTTGTCTCCGGGTTCCGCGACGAAAGACGGGCGGGCAGGCAACTGGCGTCGAGCGGCGATTGCAGCGCTGAGGGATCTCCTCGTAGAAATGGTCCAGCCTTCCGGATTAGTCCGAGTGCGGGACGCCGGTCGCGGCGCCGGGGGGTCCGTGTCCATCACTGGCTGAGGGCTCGAGGACGAAGATCTCGACGCCCATGTCGGGCTCGATGTGACTGTCGCTCATGAACGCGATCACCTTCCGGCCGCTGAGCTTCTCGATCTCGGCTGTGAGATCGTCTCGCATGGTCGTCTGAAAGCAGCGCCTGATGCTGAGCACCATGTCGCCCTTGCCATTGTCGGCGAGGTTGCGCTCCCCCTTCGTCAGGGTGTCCTCGAGTCTGGTGACGATCATGTCGTTCCCGATCGTCGTGCGGGCCTTCGTCGGCCCGCGTCCGGTGTACTCACGTGTGAAATGCACAACCGCGTTCGAGATGGCGGCCGATAGTTGACCTTCAGTGGTGCTCATCGGGCGAACAGCCTCTCTGGGACCCCCCTCTGAGACGATGCCACGCGCAAGGAGGAGGGGGAAGGAGAACCCGGCGAGCGACCCCCAAAGGCTAGCACCGCGCCCCCCACCCGCGGACCCCGGTGACCGGACTGGTGCTACGCTCCTGGCGCGCCTCGCTCCAGAGAATCGGCGGGCGCCCTCCGGCTCCAACACCTGGCCGGCGCTTGGCGTCGTTGAACCCGGCGCGGAACGTCCAAGGAGCCAGAGTTGTCGAGCACCTCCTCACACCGGTCCGACCACAACTGGGCACCGCATGCCGTGCCCCAGGCACTCGAACCTGCGGAGAGCCTTGCCGTCGAGCTGAGCGCGGGGCCTATGGCCGGCGTCGAGGCCAGGCGCGCACTGCTCGCGGGCAACGGAGCGCTGCCGAGCGCCGTCCGTGACGAAGTGCTCCTGCTCGTAACCGAGCTCGTCACCAACGCCGTGCGTCACGCGAACGCAGGACCGGACCGGGCGGTGCGGGTGGAGCTGAGCCGATTGTCTGACTGTGTCAGGGTGGCGGTCTTCGACGGGGGTGCCGGGTTCACAGCGGGACCTCCGGCGGAGCGGGACGAAGCCGATGGCTGGGGCCTCGTCCTCGTGGATCGGGTTGCCGATCGGTGGGCCGTCACCCCCACGGCCTCGGGCACCTGTGCGTGGTTCGAGCTTCGGTACCAGAGCTGATCGAACGACACGCGCGCACCGAGTAGTGTCGCGGCGTTGAGACTGCGACACGGGGCTCGCGTCGCAATCATCGGGGCGGGCCCGTCCGGCATCGTGGCCGCGAAGCATGCGCTGGAGGCCGGTTTTCACGTGGCCGTGTTCGAGGCGAGCGATGCGCTGGGCGGCCAGTGGCACACGACGGCCGTCCACAGCGGTGTGTGGCAAGGCATGCGCACGAACACGAGCCGGGCGATGACCGCGTTCTCCGACTTCCCGGCGCCGTCGGACCATCCGCTGCATCCCGCCGCCGAGCAGATCCAGGCCTACCTCGCCGCCTACGCGCGCGAGTTCGGCGTGGCCGAGCACATCCGTTTCAACACGCCGGTCGAGGAAGTGGTCGCCGGATGGAGGGTGGACGGCGAGCCGTTCGATGCGGTCATCATGGCGTCGGGCCGGTTCCGCGCGCCGCGGCTCCCGCCCATCGTGGAGGGCTTCCGCGGCGAGGTCATCCACGCGTTCGACTATCCGGGAGCGCAGCCATTCCGCGACCGGTCCACGCTCGTGTACGGCAACGGGATCAGCGGTCTCGAGATCGCGTCCGATCTAGCCCCGCACGCCCCGGTCGTCTCCGCCTTCCGAAAGCCGCGGTACGTGATCCAGAAGGTGGTCGACGGCGTCTCGTCCGACTGGCAGTGGTACACGCTCTTCGGCGCTCTGGAGCTGCGCCACCTGCCGCCCGACGAGTGGAGCCGCCGCCAGCGCGAGCGCATCGTGCGCGTTGCCGGCAATCCCACCGACTTCGGTGCGCCCGAGCCCAGCGAGGACGTGCGCGTGGCCGGTCTCTCCCTGTGCCAGGACTACCTGGCCCAGGTGCGTGACGGCAGCATCGCCTGCCGCCCGGGCATCGCGTCGATCCAGGACCGCACCGTCATCTTCACCGACGGGTCAGCCGAGACCGTCAGCGCGATCGTCTGCGCCACGGGCTACGACGTCGACATCTCGTACCTGAGCGATGACGTCGGCCGGGTGATCGGGGAGGAGCTCGCGCTCTACCAGCGCACGTTCCATCCCGACCTGCCGGGGCTTGGCGTCATTGGCCAGTTCCTGGCGCAGGGGCCCTACTTCCCGCTGCTGGAGCTCCAGGCGCGCTGGATCGCGGTGGTCTGGAGCGGCGAGGTGGCGCTCCCGGGCGAGCCGCGCATGCGGCGCGTTCTCGAGCAACCGCGCCCGCCGCTCGATCCCCACAACGCGCTCGCGCTCACGCTCTCCGAGGAGCTCGGTGTCGCCCCCGAGCCGGCCGACTGGGAGGAGCTGTGCGAGCCGTTGCTCTTCGGCCCGATGCTGCCGCCGCGCTACCGGCTCTCGGGGCCGGGCGCGCAGCCGGGTGCGCGCCACCTGCTCGAACAGCAGCTCGCGGCATCCCCGCGCGCGCCCGTCGAGCCCGCCGATGCGGAGGCGCTGTCCGGGTTCGGCCGGCAGGCCTTCAGCGCCGGACGCGATAGTGCATGTGCGTGACGCTGGCCTCGCCCTCGATGACTCGTGTGCGCTCCAGCTCGATGTGCTCCGGCTGAGGTTGTCGAAAAGGCCGCCGCCCTGGCCCAGGAACCCCGGGATCAGGTGCTGAGATGGGCGCGATCACCCAGCTCATCGCCGGCGTCCCCGTCTGCAACCTTGACGCAAGCGTCGACTGGTACACACGCCTCTTCCGGCGCGCGCCCGCCATGCGAGCCGGCGACGAGGTCCTCTGGGACGTCGACGAGCACGCCACGCTGTTCATCGAGCCGAACCGGGCGCAGGCGGGCGCGGGCCGGATCACCCTCGCCGTCGCCGGGCTGGACTCGCTCCTGGAGCGCCTCGCCGCCGAGGGCATCGAGCACGAGGCGGTCGAGACCTACCCGAACGGCGTGCGGCACGTGAAGGTCCCGGATCCCGACGGAAACGCAATCGCGTTCGCCGAGCCGCCCGACGCGGGCTAGGCAGGGCCCCCGAAGCCGACTTCGTTGCCGTCGGTGTCGCGGTAGATCGCCTTGCGCGCCTTGCCCGGGTAGGTGACGCGTTCGTGTGGCTCCATTCCACGCGAGGCCAGCTCCGCGACGCGCACGTCCAGGTCGTCGACGAACACGGTGTGGACCGCCCGGCCCGCGCGGTCGGGGTCCTCGACGATGTACAGATAGCGGTGCTCCGCGAGCTCCCAGACCGCCTCGGTTGCATGCGGGGTGAACGACGGCTCGCTCCCCAGGAGCCGCTCGTACCACGGCCTCGCCGCCTCGTAGTCGCTTACCGCGATCCCCGCGAACAGGTCGAGGGCCATCGCGGCACGATACGACGCTCAGGCGGTGACGGCGACGCCCGGCGCTAGCTGCGCAGACGGAGCCGGGCGGCGAGGCGCTCGCTCGCCGTCACGGAGCAGGCGGCGGACGTCGGCGAGCCCGACGACGCCAAGCAGCATCGGGACGCCCGCGTGCAGCGCCCGGTAGGCGAGCACCGCGGCCGTGGCGGTGGGCAGGTCCATGCCGTACAGGACGAACATGCCGATCAGGCCGCCCTCCGCGCTGCCGGGGATCGGCACCATCGCGCCGCCGTGTCCGAGCGTGTAGGCGAGCACGAGCAGGCCGATGGGGAGGCCGGCCGATCCGACCGCCTGGAATGCTGCCGCCAGCGCGGCGACGTCGAAGGCGAAGTAGCCGACGGCCCCGGCGATGACCAGGCGGTCGCCCGAGCGCAGCAGCTCGGCGCTCGCTCCCACGCCGTCGCGCAGGTACTCGCGCGCGCTCGCGAGGGCAGTGCGCAGCCGCCCGGCGGCTGCGGCCTGCTCCGGGACCTGCGAGCGCGGAAGGGCGAACACGGCGACGACGATGAGCAGGGCCACGATCCCCGGCACGAGCGTGACAGCGAGCGTCGCGTCACCGGCCAGCACGCCGCCCGCGACGCCGAAGCCGGCGATCACTACGGCGACGAAGCTGACGAGGCTGGTGATCAGGAACAGGGCAACGGTCCGGCTCGCCGCGAACGAACGGGGGACGCCGCTGCGGTCGAGCAGCACGGCCCCGACCGCCAGACCTCCGGCGCCGCCCGACGGCAGCACGATGTTCATGCCCTGGACGGCCATCGACATGCTCGCGCTCGCGCGCGGGCCGGGGCGCCGGTCGTAGACGCCGTGGAACGCGAGAGCGAAGAACGCGGTGGAGAGAAGCTCAAGGATCAGGGCCACGGTGATCCAGCTGCCGTCGGCGCCGGCGAGCTGATGCACGACCTCCTCGAGGCCGGGAAGCTGCGTGGCGACCACGACGCCAATGCCGAGCAGGGCCGCCACGAGCGCCACCTTGCGGGCGATCTGGCGGCTGGAGGGGAGCTCCGGGGACTCGGTGGGGCGGCCGTGAGCGGTCATCGGAGTACAGCCTCCCTCACGGGATCACCCCTTCGCATCGGTGATACCCCGTACTGACCCCCTGAACTTTCCATCGCACCCTTAGACCGCCAGGGCGCGGGAGATTCATCGCTGGCCGGCGAGGAGGGGATCAGGCTCCCAGGCAGGTCAGGATCCGGCGCGGGCGGGTGTGGCCCTTCTTGGTTCGCGTGATCTCGACGTTGCCGATGCACCAGAGCGTGTCGGCCGCGCCATTTACGACCTTCCTCAAGAAGATCGCGAAGGTGCGCTCTTGCCGAAAATGCCGTAGCGCGGGTAGTTGCCGACGCTCGTGCGCGAGCGGTCGATGGTGACCGCGCCGCTTCCGTCCTTGTCGACCGTCGCGACCGACTACGGAGCGCCGTCACCCGACGAGCTGGTTGCCGCGGCCCGCCGGGCGGGTATCCCGGCCGACGTCATCGTCGAGGTGGACCGCATCTCGCCCGAGAGAGTCGCCTGAGCGCTACCCGAACGTGAACGAGTAGGCCTCGGCGCCGGGCTCGAGGAACGTGATCTCGAGCGTCCGCTCGCGGATCCCGTCGCGCTGGCGCACCAGCTGGTACATGCGGCCCTCGCGCAGCAGACCGTTGCCGTCCTCGTCCACATCCACGCCGTGTGACGGGCCGGGAGGCTCACCGTCCAGGAACACGCGGAACGGGATCGGGTCGCCCGCCCGGCGCGACAGGACGATGTGCGCGTCGCGGGCGTGGAACGGGATGGCGATGCTGCCGCCGGCCTGCTCGAGCACGACCTTCTCGGCCCCGACCGTCCATTCGCCGGACAGGGACGCGGCCTGGTCCCCGCGCCCGTGGCCGAGATACGTCTCGGGGGTCCGCAGGTGGTCCCAGTCGGCCTCGGCCTCGACGCCGACGCCCTCGACGGAGATGGGTGCCCGCTCGATGTCGAGCAGGCGCTGGATCACGTGCTCGGACCGCTCGTAGCGACCCTCGCCGAAGTGCTGGTCGCGGATGATGCCGTCCGGGTCGACGAAGTAGAGCGCCGGCCAGTAGTTGTTGGCGAAGGCGGACCAGATCGCGTAGTCGTTGTCGGCCGCGACCGGGTAGTCGATCTCCCGCTCCCCGACCGCCTGCCGAACGAGGTCCATGTCGTGCTCGAACGAGAACTCGGGTGTATGGACCCCGACCACGAGCAGCCCGTCGTCCCGGTAGGCCCGCGACCACGCACGGACGTACGGCTCCTGGCGCAGCCAGTTGATGCAGGTGAGCGTCCAGAAGTTCACGAGCACCACATGCCCCCGCAGCTCGGC
>DASQTS010000294.1:0-4937 GCA_035641775.1 Thermoleophilaceae bacterium | reverse complement strand
GCGGAAGTTCTTGAGGTCGTCGAGCGACAGCCCGTAGCCCGTCAGGTAGAGCGTCGAGTAGAGCAGCATCGAGGCGTGGCCGGCCGACAGGATGAAGCGGTCGCGGTCGAACCACTCCGGGTCCTTGGCGCTGTGCTTCATGACGCGCGCGTAGAGCGTGTACGCCAGCGGGGCGAGCGCCATCGGCGCGCCGGGATGGCCGGACTTGGCCTTCTCCACCGCGTCCATGGAGAGCGTCCGGATCGTGTTGATGGAGAGATCGACGACGCCGTCGCTCGTGTGAGTCATTCGATTCCTTCGCTGGTCGTGGCCTTCGGGAGCTCAGTATCGCGGTCCGGATCGATCTCGAATGCGGCGAGCACCCCCGCGCCGATCACTCCGGCATCGGTTCCGCCCTCGGCAAGCGCCACGTGCACGCGCTTCCACAGGGCAGGGAGGACGCGCGACTCGGCCTCGCGGATTGCGCGGCCGAGGAACAGGTCGGAGGCGCGCGACATTCCGCCGCCGATCGCGAAGCGGGCGGGCTGGAAGACGTTGACGTACGACGCGATGCCCACGCCGAGGATCCGGGCGAAGTTCTCCATAAGGAGCAGCGCGTCGGAGTCGCCCTGCTCCGCCGCCGCCACCACCTCGCGGCCCGAGACCTTGCCGTCCTCGCCGAGGCGGGTGGCGAGATGGCTGTCGGGCTTGTCGGTGGCGAGCTCGGTGGCGTCCCGCTCGAGCGCCTGGCCCGAGCAGTAGGCCTCGAGGCAGCCGCGGTTGGGGCAGTTGCCGGGGCAGGGCGGGCCGTCGGAGTTCACCGAGATGTGGCCGAGCTCCGCGCCGAGGCCGTGAGCACCGCGGAAGGTCATGCCGCCGATCACGACACCGCCGCCCACGCCCGTGCCCAGCGTCAGCATCACGAGGTCATCCTCGCCGACGATGTGCGCCTCGGCGAGCGCGGCGCAGTTCGCGTCGTTGTCCACGAACACCGGAACCCCGAAGCGGGCGCCGAGCTCCTCGCGCAGCGGAACCCCGGTGAGCGGGATGTTCACGCTGGTCTCGACCGTGCCGGTGGCGTATTCGATCTGCGAGGGAACGCCTACGCCGATCGCCTCAGGCTCGCCGGCCTCGGCGATCACCTGGCGCACCGCGTGCTCGAGGCCGTCCAGCAGCGCGTCTGCGTTCGCGATAACCGTGGGGTGCTCCACGGCGTGGGCCGCCTCCACCCCCTCGACCGCCGCGACGGCGACCTTCGTCCCTCCAACGTCCACTCCCAGGACCACGTCTACTCCTCATCTCCGGAAACGCGGTCCCGCAAGCTTCGCGGATTACGCCGCGTCGCGGCAAAGCGCCAGCAGGTGCGACCAGCCGGGGTTCTCCCTCAATGCCCGTCGTTCGGTACCCGCCTGTAGGGGTCGCTACGCAAAGTTCAGGGACGGTGTTGGGGGTGTCCTCGATGCCAAGTCACCCGCGCGCGCCGATGCTTGTTCCATGCTCATCTCGCAGACGACTCGCTTCGCTGAACTCCAGTCCCGCATCCACGGCCGGGTCCTCACCGAGGCCGACGAGACATGGAACGCCTCGCGCCAGACCTTCAACCTCACCCATGACCAGCGTCCTGCAGCCCTCGTCCGGGTGGCGAACGCCGACGACGTAGCCGAGACCGTGCGCTATGCCGCCCAGCGCGGCCTCCGCGTGGCGCCACAGGGCACCGGCCACAACGCCGGTCCCATCGACGGCCTCGAGGACGCCCTGC
Source organism: Thermoleophilaceae bacterium (assembly GCA_035641775.1). GTDB lineage: Bacteria > Actinomycetota > Thermoleophilia > Solirubrobacterales > Thermoleophilaceae > JACVRW01. The sequence continues at coordinate 3,199 of DASQTS010000294.1, read as the reverse complement.
TTCTCCGCACGGACTCGCTCCAGGAGATCGACATCGACGTCGCGGCCCGCCGCGCCCGCGTGGGCTCCGGCGTCCGCTGGGGCTCCGTGGCCGACCGGCTCGCGGGCACCGGGCTCGCCGCCCTCCAGGGGTCCTCCCGGACCGTCGGGGTGGCGGGCTATTCGCTCGGCGGGGGCATCGGCTGGCAGAGCCGCAAGCACGGCCTCCAGTCCAACGCTCTCGTCGCAATCGAGATCGTCACCGCCGACGGCGAGCTGCGGCGCATCGACCACCACACCGAGACCGACCTGTTCTGGGCGGTCCGCGGCGGCGGCGGCAACTACGGCGTCGTGACCGCACTCGAGTTCGAGCTGTTCGAGACCCCTGAGGTCTACGCCGGCGCGCTGATTTTCCCGTACGGGCGGGGCTACGAGGTCATGCACGCCTGGCACGAGTACGTCTCGGCCGGCATGCCGGAGGAGCTCACGACGTGGGCGAAGCTCATGCACTTCCCGCCGATCGAGGAGATCCCGGAGCCGTTCCGGGGCGGGTCCTTCAACATCGTGCAGATCGCCTACCTCGGCAACGAGGCGGATGGCGCGGAGCTCATCGCGCCGCTGACGGCGCTCGGGCCAGACGTCAACACGATGTCGCCCGTGGACGCGAGCGCGCTCAGCCACCTCGCCATGGACCCCGAGGACCCGCTGCCCTACACGCTCGCCGGCCGGACGCTGTCGGACGTGTCGAGCTCCGGCATCGATGCCCTCGTGGAGGCGGCCGGCGCGGTGGGCCCGGACCTCGCCATGGTCGAGCTCCGCGGCCTCGGCGGAGCCCTTCACCGCCGCACCCCCGGGCACGGCGCCAGCGCCACGCTCGGCGGCGACTACATGCTCCTGGCCCTCGGCGGGGTCATGGACCCCGCGGCGTACGACCACGTGCTCGGCCAGGCCAGGCGGGTGTCCGAGACCATGCGCCCCTGGGACGCCGGCAGCCACTACCTCAACTTCGAGGAGACGAGCGTCGACGCGCGGGTCTTCTTCGACGAGGACGCGTGGCGCACGCTGCGGGCGCTCCGGACGCACTGGGACCCCACGGGCGTCTTCCTGGCGAACCACGAGATCAAGGACTCGTAACCCCCTCCCCGTCTGGGGCGAGGCGCCGCTACCTCCGGCTGCGAAAGTCGAGCGGCGCCTCGCCCCGCTGGCGCTTGAACGCCTTCGAGAAGGCGAACTGGTCGCTGAACCCGAGGCGGTCGGCGATCTCCTTGATCGACAGGTCGCTGAAGCGCAGCAGCCGCACGGCCTCGAGGATCACCCGCTCGAGGATCAGCTGCTTCGTCGTGCGGCCGGTGAGCCGCGTGAGGATCCGCGACAGGGCCCCCGGCGAGACGCCCAGCTCGCGGGCGTAGTGGCCTGCGTCGTGGGAGCTCGCGAAGTCGCGCTCCAGCGTCTCGAGGAAGCGCTGGTGGAGCTGCACGTCCGACCGGGTCGCTCCTCCCTCCTCGAGCTGTGCCTCGCGCCAGCGCTGCGCCCACAGCAGGCTTGCCGACAGCAGATGGCGCCGGAGCTCCGCGGACTCGCGGTTGGCGGGGCGCTCCGCCTCCACCCGGAGTAGGTCGAGCAGCGCATCGAAGCGCTCCGCCTCGTCCTCCGGAGGGCCGAGCGATGTGCAGCCGGTGCCCGTGAACAGCACGCGCCGGCCGAGCTCGCCCGCCAGGCCGTCCTCGAGCCAGTCGTCGTCGAAGCGCGCCACGAGCGCCCGGATGTCCTCGGCGCGCCGGAACTGGTGCACCTGCCCCTTGGCTATCAGCGTGAGCGTGTGCGGCCCGAACTCCACCGGCTCGCCGTCGATCAGGTGCTGCCCCTGCCCCTCCCGGATCCAGATCAGCTCGTGGTAGGCGTGCCGGTGCGGCTCGCGCACGTCCTCGTCGGCGATCGAGCCGAGCTCGACCTCCAGGACCTGTAGCGAGTCCGCCTCGGCGGGCAGATCGTCGACGGTGGGCTCGGTCACCTCTGACATTGAAGAGAATCAGCGAATGAACCTCGACGCGTTCCCGCGCCAGCCGCTCCTCTTCGGCCCTTCGCCCGTCCATCCGCTCGATCGCCTGACGGCGCATCTGGACGGCGCGCGCATGTGGGCGAAGCGCGACGACGTGAACAGCGGCCTTGCGTACGGCGGCAACAAGACGCGCAAGCTCGAGTACCTCGTGGCCGACGCGCTCGAGAAGGGCTGCGACACGCTGGTCTCGATCGGGGGCGTGCAGTCGAACCACACGCGCCAGGTCGCCGCGGTGGCCGCTCACCTTGGCCTCGGCTGCGTGCTGGTGCAGGAGAGCTGGGTGGACTGGCCGGACGTGATCTACGACCGCGTCGGCAACATCCAGCTCTCGCGGATCATGGGCGCCGACGTCCGGCTCGTGCAAGCCGGCTTCGGGATTGGCTTCAAGGAGAGCTGGGAGAAGGCGCTCGCCGACGTCGAGAGCGCGGGTGGGAAGCCGTATGCGATCCCCGCCGGCGCGTCGGACCACGAGCTCGGCGGGCTGGGATTCGCGAGCTGGGCGCAGGAGGTGGCCGAGCAGGAGCGCGAGCTCGGAGTGTTCTTCGACACCGTCGTCGTGTGCTCGGTCACCGGCAGCACGCAGGCCGGCATGGTCGCCGGCTTCGCCGCACAGGAGACCGAGCGGCGCGTGATCGGCATCGACGGATCCGCCCGCCCCGCGGAGACCCACGACCAGGTGGCTCGCATCGCGCGCCGGACGGCCGAGCTGATCGAGGTCGGCCGCGAGCTGCGCGACGACGAGATCGTGCTGGACGACCGCTACCACGCGGGCACCTACGGCATCCCCGACGAGACGACGCTCGAGGCCATCCGCACCGCGGGGCGGCTCGAGGGGATGATCACCGACCCCGTCTACGAGGGGAAGTCGATGGCGGGGATGATCGACCTGGTGAGCCGTGGCGAGATCGAAAGGGGCTCGAACGTGCTGTACGCGCACCTCGGCGGCCAGCCCGCATTGAGCGCGTACGCGGGGCTGTTCCGCTGATGGCGGAGGCTGCGAAGATCGGGTTCTTGATTCCCGCCGACACAGCCATCGGAAAGGTCCGCCTGCGGGTGGCCGACCTCGGCGACCTGACGAGCTTCTACGGGCGCGTGATCGGCCTGGGCGCTGTGGAGCGCGACAACGGGGTCGCGCGCCTCGGCCCCGAGGGCGGTGAGCCGC
>DASQTS010000293.1:0-19534 GCA_035641775.1 Thermoleophilaceae bacterium | reverse complement strand
CCGCGCGGGTTGCACTGCTCCGGCGGCATGTACGCGTTGGTGCCGATGTAGTCCGACAGCCGCTTGGCGCGCTCGGTCGTCCGCGCGAGCGAGAGGTCGATCACCCGCGGCGGAATCCCCATCACGAGGTTGTCGGGCTTGAGGTCGAGGTGCACCCAGCCCTCCTCGGCCATGTAGTGGATCACCGAGGCCACGTGGAGCCCGAGCGGCAGCACATGCTCGAGCGGGAGCGGCCCGCTCTTCTTGATCAGGCGCTTCAGGGTCGGGCCCTCGAGGTGCTCGACGACGACGTGCGGATACGGCCCCTCTACGTGCGCGTCGAACGCCCGCAGAAGCACCGGATGCGACAGCGCGTCGAGCGCGTCCGCCTCGCGCCGCAGGCCGCGCAGCGCGTGTTCGGCCTCCACGAGGTCGGGTCTCAGGACCTTCGCGACCATCACACTGAAGCGGCGCTCGTCCCAGACCAGATAGACCTCGTACCTGTTGCCCCCGCCGAGGGACCTGAGCGTCGTCCGGCCGGGGGCGATCTCGTGCCCCTCGGGGAACTCCCATGACTGCTTTTCGCTCACGGCCTCCCGCATCTTGCAGAATCCGGAACACATGATCGACTTCGAACTCACTGACGAGCAGCGACTGATCCAGGAAACGGCGCGTGAATTCAGCGACAGGGAGATCGCGCCGCGGGCCCGCGACAACGACAGGAACGAGCACTTCGACACCGAGCTCGTCCAGAAGATGGCCGACATGGGATTCCTCGGCGCGATCGTCCCCGAGGAGTACGGCGGCCGCGGCGTTGACTACCTCACCTACGGCGTGATCGTCGAGGAGATCGGCCGCAACGACTCCGCGATGCGGACGGTTGTCTCCGTCGTCACCTCGCTCGTGTGCTCGTCGATCGTCCGCTGGGGCACTGACGAGCAGAAGCAGCAGTGGCTACCCCAGCTCTGCTCCGGCGAGGCGCTCGGCTGCTTCGGGCTCACGGAGCCCGACACCGGCTCGGACGCCTCGAACCTGAAGACGCGCGCCGAGAAGATCGACGGGGGCTGGCGCATCAACGGCGGGAAGATGTGGATCTCGCTCGGGAACTACGCGAAGCTCGCGATGATCTTCGCGCAGACGGACCCGGCGAAGAAGCACAAGGGACTCGCTTGCTTCCTCGTACCGACCGACGCCGCCGGCTTCTCCTCCCAGGAGATCCACGGCAAGCTCGGGCTGAAGGGCTCCGACACCGCCGAGCTCTCGCTCGACGGCGTGGAGGTGGGCGACGGCGCGCTGATGGGCCAGATCGGCGAGGGCTTCAAGATCGCGATGTCCGCGCTCGACTCCGGCCGCTACAGCGTGGCCGCCGGGTGCGTGGGCATCTGCCAGGCGTCGCTCGACGCGTCGGTGGCCTACGCCAAGGAGCGCACGCAGTTCGACCGCCCGATCGCGTCGTTCCAGCTCGTTCAGGAGATGATCGCGGACATGGTGGTGCAGACGGAGGCCGCGCGCGGGCTCGTCTGGCGCGCCGGCTGGCTAAAGGACCAGGGCAAGCCGAACACGACAGAGACCTCGATCGCGAAGCTGTACGCCACCGAGGCGGCGGTGGAGTGCGCGAACAAGGCGATCCAGGTGCACGGCGGCTCCGGCTACGTGGACGACTACCCCGTGGAGCGCTACCTCCGCGACGCGCGCGTGACGACGCTCTACGAGGGCACCTCCCAGATTCAGAAGCTGATCATCGGGCGCGCCGTGACCGGCGAGAACGCGCTGGTGCCGTAGCGATGGCCACCGTCTCGGCCGAGACCCGCGGCGCCGTCGGGCTCGCGCGCCTCGACCGCCCGGACGCCCGCAACGCGCTCTCGCCGGAGCTCATGGAGGAGCTGGCGTCTCTCGTCGAGCGCTGGGACGAGAACGCGGAGATCCGCTGCATCGTGATCGCGGGCGGCGACAAGTGGTTCGCCGCCGGCGCGGACATCAAGGTGATGGCGAAGCGCACGCACGCCGAGACGCTCACCTCCCCCGCCGCGGGCTTCTGGCCGCGGTTGGCCGCGATCCGCACGCCGCTCGTGGCGGCGGTGTCCGGCTACGCGCTCGGGGGCGGCTGCGAGCTCGCGCTGGCCTGCGACATGATCGTCGCGGCCGAGTCCGCCGAGTTCGGCCAGCCGGAGATCCTGCTGGGGATCATCCCGGGCGGCGGAGGCACGCAGCGGCTCGCGCGGGTGATGGGGAAGCAGCGGGCGATGGAGCTGGTGCTCACCGGCCGGCGCATCGGCGCGGCCGAGGCGCGCGAGCTCGGGATCGTGACGAGCGTGGCACCCGATGACGGCTGGCTCGACGCCGCCCTGGAACTGGCGGGCACGGTCGCCGAGCGCGCGCCACTCGCGGTTCGGCTCGGGAAGCAGGCGGTGCTGGCCGCGGAGGAGACGCCGCTGTCGGCGGGGCTCGACCACGAGCGCCGCCTCTACGAGCTTGCGATGGCCACCGAGGACCGCGTGGAGGGCATGACCGCGTTCCTGGAGAAGCGCAAGCCGGAGTTCCGCGGCCGGTGACCACGATCGGCGTGGTGGGCGCCGGGACGATGGGGGCCGGCATCGCGCAGCTCGCGGCGGCGGCCGCGTTCCGGACGCTCCTCCACGACCCCGTCCCCGAGGCGCTCGACCGCGGCGCCGAGAGCGCGCGCCGCGGCCTCGCGAAGTGGGCCGAGAAGGGACGCGTGGGCGCCGGCGCCGCGGAGCTGCTCGAGACGGCGAGCGATCTCGATGACCTCGCCCCCTGCGACCTCGTGATCGAGGCGGCGCCCGAGCGGGCGGAGCTGAAGCGCGACCTGTTCGGCGCCCTGTCGCTGCTGTGCGGCGACGAGGTGGTCCTTGCCACGAACACGTCGTCGATCCCCGTCACCTCACTGGCCGGCGCGGCGGCACGCCCCGAGAACGTCGTGGGCATGCACTTCTTCAACCCTCCGCCGCTGATGCCGCTGCTCGAGGTCATCCGCGCCGAGCAGACCTCGGACGAGACGATGGCGCTGGCGAGGCGCGTCGGCAGGGCCATGGGCAAGCAGGTGATCGTGGCCGCCGACGGCCCGGGCTTCCTCGTGAACCGGTGCGGCCGACCGTTCAGCGGCGAGGGGCTCCGGCTGCTCGCGGAGCGCATCGCGACCCACGAGCAGATCGACCGGATCTGCCGGCTCGGCGGCGGCTTCCGGATGGGCCCGTTCGAGCTGATGGACCTCGTGGGCGTGGACGTGGGCTTCGACGTGGCGAAGTCCTTCCACGAGCGCTCGTTCGGCGAGCCCCGCTGGCGCCCGAGCACGATCCAGGCGCGCATGGTCGCCGCCGGGCGGCTCGGCCGGAAGACGGGACGCGGCTACTACGAGTACGCGGACGACGGCTCCTATCGCCCGGACGACCCCGAGCCGCCGGCGAACGACGGCGGTCACGGTGCCGGGACCCTCGTAAGCGTCCTGGGTGGGGGCCCCGTGGGGGCACTTATCCGGGACGCTGCACGGAAGGCGGGGTATGAGCTGCGGGAGGGTGGGCCGTCGGAGCTCGTCATCGATGCCGGCGTCCGCCCCGATCCGTCGCCTCCCGGTGGAGCTCCGTTGGGTGTGCTGTGCGCAGCGAGCGGCCTGGCGGCACGCGGAGAGCCCGGCGCGGTGGGCTTTCATCTGCTTCCGGACGCGCGACTCGTCGAGCTCACGCGCCTCCCGACGACGCAGAAGTTCGCGGCCGAGGCTGTCGAGGAGTTCTTCACGCGGCTCGGCTTCCTGATCGAGTGGGTCGAGGACGCGCCGGGCCTCGTGCTGGGGAGAATCGTCTGCCAGCTCGTGAACGAGGCCGCCTTCGCCATCGGCGACGGCGTGGGCTCAGCGGACGATGTGGACGCCGGCCTCACGCAAGGCCTCTCGCACCCGCGCGGGCCCGTCGAGTGGAGCGAGGCGATCGGCCTCGACCACGTGGTGGCGGTGCTCGACGGGCTCTGGGCGGAGCGCCACGAGGAGCGCTACCGGACGGCGCCGCTTCTGCGCCGCGCCGCGGCACTCGGGCGTAGCCTTGGGGACGAATGGCCACAGCCGACCTGACAGTCCTCGCGCTGGGCCGCCAGGGCGCGAGCGCGAGCGAGTACATCGCCGAGATCCAGCGACGCCTGCGTGCTCAGCAGCGGGTGAAGTTCCACATGCACGCGATGGGCACCTCGCTTGAGGGCAGCACCGACGACATCCTCGCCGTCGTGGGGGAGCTCCACGCGATCCCCTTCGACCAGGGCATCCCGCGCGTCTACACGGTGCTGAAGCTCGACGAGCGCCGCGACCGCCCGGACCAGACGCTCGACGACAAGGTCAGGAGCGTCGAGGAGCGGCTGGGCGGCGACCTCTGCTAGGCGGGCGCGCGGTAGTAGCCGGTGCGGCGCAGGTAGCGCTAGCCAGCGAGACGAACGTCTTCAGGCTTCGTTGCCTTGACACGGTGATCTCCGTCGAGGAAGGGCATCGGCTCGCACATCTCCAGGATCCGCGAACAGGTCCTACGCCCAACATGATCGCCGAGAGCCTCCGCCTCCGCCACATCGGCGGTCACGAGAATCGGGCGCTGGTCCTCGTACCGCCGGTTGACGACCGCATAGAGCTGCTCCAGGCGCCACTCGTTCTGCTTGGCGACGGCCAGATCCTCGAGAATCAAGAAATCGACGCTCCCGAGCAGCTCGAGTAACCCGAGGTAGCTCTCCCGTGCGTTGTCGTCATAGGTCGCGCCGATACGCGCGAGGAGCTCGGGGCCCGAGAAGATCGCCAGCGAGCGGCGCTCCTTGAGGACCTCCTTCGCGACGCACATCGCGAGGCTGGTCTTCCCGCTCCCGGTCTCCCCGAAGAAGTAGAGGCCGCGCCCGGTCTCGATGTTGTCGCTCAAGCGCCGGCAGTACTTCCTGACCTCTTTCACGATCGGGGGATACAGATTCGTGATCGGCCACCGGTCGAAGTCGACCCCGTGGTATCGCTCGGGGATCGACGTCGCGAGCCGAGCCGCCCGGGCGGCGGCGACGCGCTCGCGCCGGCACTCGCACTCGCGGGCGCCGTTGGTCTCCTCCACCTCGATCCAGCCGCTGCCGTCGCACTCGCGGTATCGGCACGGCTCGTGCCGCATGCCGCTCTGTCGAAGGTGTGGCGCGCCCCGGGAAGCCATCCGCCTTCCAATAAAGCACGCCGCCCGGCCGGCCCGGGCGCGGGCCGGGACTTCTTCCCCCTAGTTGCGGCTTTCGTCTGGGAGGCTTCACGACGTGTCACTCGACGAGTTCCTACCGGAGTTCCACTTCAACGAGGTGCACTCCGCGCTGGTCGCCGCCTCGCCCGAGCGGACGCTCGCGGCGGCGCGCGAGGTGACCGCTAGCGAGATGCCGGTAGTGCGGGCCCTCATGGCGGTGCGGCGCCTCGGGCGAGATGCCTCGCATCGGGGCCCGGTGGTCGACGGGATGCTCCACAACGGCTTCGTCGTGCTCGCGGACCGCCCCGATGAGCTCGTGCTCGGGGTGGCCGGGCGGTTCTGGGCGCTCGACAGCGGCATCACGCGGATCGCCGCCGAGGAGTTCGAGCGCTTCGATGCGCCGGACCACGCGAAGGCCGTCATGGACTTCCACGTGCAGCCCACACCCGGCGGCTGCCTGCTCAGCACCGAGACGCGGATCAAGGCCACGGACGGCGACGCGCGGCGCAGCTTCGGGCGCTACTGGCGGATCATCCACCCCGGCAGCGCGCTGATCCGGCGCGTCTGGCTGCGGGCGGTCAGGCGCAGGGCAGAGCAGGGCTAGCGCGGCGTGAGCTCGCCTAGCGCCTCGAGCAGGCGGTCCACCTCGTCCTCCGTCGTGTAGTGGAGGAAGCCGGCTCGTACCGCGCCGCCGTCCTCGAGCCCGAGCGCGCGCATCGGCTCGAGCGCGTAGTAGTTGCCGTCCCACACGTAGATGTCCTGCTCCGCGAGCAGCTCGGCCACCTCGCGCGGCGTCCGGCCCTCGACGTTGAAGCAGAAGGTCGGCGTGCGGCCCTCCGGGGTCGGGATGCCGTACAGCTGGACCCCGTCTGGCAGGCTGCTGAGGAAGCGGGCCGCCAGGCGCGTCTCGTGTTCCTCGATCTGGGCGAACGCCGAGTCGAGGTCGCCGCCGCCCAGCTCGCGCAGGTACTCGATCGCCGCGGTGGCGCCCGCCACCGCCTCGTGCGACTGCGTGCCCGCCTCGAAGCGGTGGCCGGGCGGGTCCTCCTCGGCCGGGCGGACGCGGTCCGCCGGCAGCGACGCGGCAAGCTCGGGGCGGATCGCCGCAACGCCGAGGTGCGGGCCGAAGAACTTGTAGGGCGAGCAGAGCACCACGTCGAGGCCCGTCTCGCGTGCGCGGAGCCGCCGGTGCGGCGCGAGATGCACGCCGTCCGCCCACGCGAGCGCGCCCACCCGGTGCGCCGCGGCCGCGACGCGCGCCGCGTCCGGGATCGAGCCGACCGCATTCGAGGCGAGCGTGAACGCCACCACGCGCGTCCGCTCGCCCACCAGCTCCTCGAGCGCGTCGAGGTCCAGCGTCATGTCGTCCGTGCGCAGGGGCACGGTGCGCACCACGAGCCCGTGATCCTCGGCCACCAGCAGCCAGGGCGCGACGTTCGCGTCATGGTCGAGCGCGGTCACGACGATCTCGTCCCCCGGCTCGAGCGTCCTGGCGACCGCGTGCGCGAGCTGGAAATTGAGCGTGGTCATGTTGGCCCCGAATGCAATGCCCTCCGGCTCGGCGCCCGCGAAGTCGGCGGCCGCGGCCCGCCCCCGCTCCATCACCGCGTCGGACGCCCGCGACGTGGCGAACGCGCCGCCGAGGTTCGCGTTCGCCTCCGTCAGGTAGGCGCTCATCGCGTCGACCACGGACGCGGGCACCTGCGAGCCGCCGGGGCCGTCAAAGTACGCCGCCCCGGACGCGAGAGCGGGAAACTCGGAGCGGATCGCCTCAGTCCGCGAGGAGATCACGCAGGACGAAGTGCAGGATGCCGTCGTGGCGGTAGTAGAACCACTCGTTGGGCGTGTCGATTCGGACGCGCGCCTCGAACTCCCTGCCGTTCGAGACGTTGACCTTGAGCGTTCTCGCCCCGTCCTCGAGCGGGGCGAGGTCGAACGTCTCCTCGCCGCTCAGGCCGAGCGACTCGGCCGACTCGCCGTCGGGAAACTGGAGCGGCAGGATCCCCATGCCCACCAGGTTCGAGCGGTGGATCCGCTCGTACGACTCTGCGATCACGAAGCGCACGCCGAGCAGCCGCGGGCCCTTCGCGGCCCAGTCGCGCGAGGAGCCGGAGCCGTACTCCTTGCCCGCGATCACGCACAGCGGCGTGTCCTCCTCGTGGTACTCGAGCGCGGCGTCGTAGATCGGCTTAACGTCGCCGTCCTTCGTCGTGAAGCCGCCCTCGGTGTCGGGCGCGAGCAGGTTGCGGAGGCGGATGTTCGCGAACGTGCCGCGCATCATCACCTCGTGGTTGCCGCGCCGTGACCCGTACGAGTTGAATTCGCGCTGCTCCACCCCGTGCTTGAGCAGGTACTCGCCCGCCGGCGAGTCCTTCTTGATCGCGCCGGCCGGCGAGATGTGGTCGGTCGTCACGCTGTCGCCGAGCACAGCGAGCACCTTCGCACCCTTGATCTCTTCGAAGCCCCCGGGCGCCTCCTTCGGCATGTCCTCGAAGTAGGGCGGCTGCTTCACGTAGGTCGAGTCCTCGTCCCAGGCGTAGCGGTCGCCCTCCGGGATATCGAGCGCCCTCCAGTTGTCGTCGCCCTCGAACAGCGCATCGCCGTAGGAGTTCCGGAACATGTCCGACTCGATCGCGTGCTCGATGGCGTCGTTGACCTCCCGCTGCGTCGGCCAGATGTCGCGGAGGTAGACGTCGCCCTGGAGCGGTTCGTTCAGCAGGTCGAGGTCCATCCGTCCGGCGAGCGCGTACGCCACGCACAGCGGCGGCGAGGCCAGGTAGTTCATCTTCACCTCGGGATGGATCCGCCCCTCGAAATTGCGGTTGCCCGAGAGCACGCTCGCCACGACCAGGTCGCGATCCTCGATCTCTTTCGAGACCTCCTCGGGCAGCGGTCCCGAGTTCCCGATGCAGGTCGTGCAGCCATAGCCGACGAGGTCGAACCCGAGCTTCGACAGCGGCTCGGTCAGCTCGGCGCGATCGAGGTAGTCCGTTACGACCTTCGAGCCGGGCGCGAGCGAGGTCTTCACCCATGGCTTGCGCTCGAGCCCGGCCTCGACAGCCTTCTTCGCGAGCAGTCCGGCACCGATCATCACCGACGGATTTGACGTGTTGGTGCAGCTCGTGATCGCGGCGATCACCACCGCACCGTGGTCGAGTCCCTCGCTCCGCTCCTTGACGGCGACATCGCCGTGTCGGTGGCCTGGCTTGGGTGAGTGCCCGCCGCCGTTGTTCGTGGGCGGATCGCTGGCCGGGAAGCTCTCCGCGGACGACTGGTCGTAGCCGGCCATGTTGCCCGACGTCCCTTGTCCGCCCGTGTGCTCCTCGAGCTCGGCGCAGAAGTCCTGGGCCGCGTCCGACAGCGCCACGCGGTCCTGCGGCCGCTTCGGACCCGCGAGCGAGGGCTCCACGTCACCCAGGTCGAGCTCCAGCGAGTCGGAGTAGGTGGCCTCTTCCGAGCTCTCGTCGTGGAACAGCCCCTGCTCCTTGCAGTACGCCTCCACCAGCTCGAGCCGCTCCCCCGAGCGCCCGGAGAACTCGAGGTAGCGCAGCGTCTCGGCGTCCACCGGGAAGATCGCGCAGGTGGCGCCCATCTCGGGCGACATGTTCCCGATGGTCGCGCGGTCGGCCAGCGGCAGGTTGGCGAGGCCCTCGCCGTGAAACTCAACGAACTTGCCGACCACGCCGCGCTCGCGCAGCATCTGCGTGACCGTGAGGACGAGGTCCGTGGCTGTGGACCCCTCCGGCAGCTCGCCCGTGAGCTTGAAGCCCACGACCTGCGGGATCAGCATCGAGACGGGCTGCCCGAGCATGGCCGCCTCGGCCTCGATCCCGCCGACGCCCCAGCCGAGCACGCCGAGGCCGTTGACCATCGTCGTGTGCGAGTCCGTTCCGACGAGCGTGTCCGGGAACGCCTGGCCGTCGCGCGCCTCCACGACGCGGCTGAGGTACTCGAGGTTCACCTGGTGGCAGATGCCGGTATTCGGCGGCACGACGCTGAAATTGTCGAAGGCGCTCTGGCCCCAGCGCAGGAACGCGTAGCGCTCCTTGTTGCGCTCGAACTCGAGCTCGGCGTTGCGCTGGAACGCGAGCCGCTCGGCGAACACGTCCACCTGGATCGAGTGGTCGATCACGAGCTCCACGGGCACGAGCGGGTTGATCTTCGTCGGGTCGCCCCCCAGCTCGTCCATGGCGTCGCGCATGGCGGCGAGGTCCACGATCGCCGGCACGCCCGTGAAGTCCTGCATCAGCACGCGCGCCGGGCGGTAGGCGATCTCCTGCGAGGGCTCGTCCTTGGCGCTCCACTTCGCGACCGCCTCGGCGCCCTCCTCCTCGCCGTTCCGCAGCAGGTTCTCGAGCAGGACCTTCAGCGCATAGGGCAGGCGCGCGACGTCGTACTTCTCCTGGAGGGCGTCGAGGCGGAAGATCTCGTAGGACTCACCGCCCACCTCGAAGGTGTCGCGCGCGCCGAAGCTGTCTGGATCGCTCACCCCTCAGACGTTACCCAGAAGGGGCTCAGCGCAGGCGGCAGTGCACCGCGAAGCGGAGCTCCATGGCGGCGGGGATGTCGTATCGCCGCGTCGTGACGCGGGCGCGCACGCAGTGGCGCGGCAGCTGGCGCAGCAGACGGATCGAGCGCACGCGCCGCTCGTCCGGCAGGAGGGGCCCGAAGCGCACGACGCGCGAGTACACCCGGCGCCCCCAGCGGAGTACGAGCGAGCCTCGGCACGGCACCGCGCTGCGCCCGTCGCAGCGAATCCACACCCGCAGTCGGCCGCGCGGGCTGGAGCGCACGTCGCGCACCCAGACGGCCGGCGCGCAATCGTCGAACGTGTCGAGCTCGTCGGCGCTCACAGCCGGCGCGTTGCCCGGGCACCGCACGTGGTCGGCCTCGCCGTCGTCCAGGTGAAGCCGGTCGCCGGCGGAGGCGGCCAGCAGGTCGCGGCCGGGGCCGGGGTCGAGCAGCGCTCCTTCGATCGCTCCGCGCAGCTGGTCGTCCCCGCCGAGCCCATAGATCTCGTCGGCCCCGCCTCCGCCGGCGAGGCGGTTCGGGCCGCCGTCGCCGATGATGACGTCCGCGCGGGGCCCGCCCGCGACGTCCTCGACGTCGGGGCGGATGTTGTCGCCCTCCAGCGCCTCGCCGTCGTTCGCGCCGTCGCCGATCGTGAGCCTCAGGGCGAGGTCGTGGTCGTAGTAGGTGGCGGCGTCGCGCCCGTTGCCGCCGCCATGGGCGTCGGCGCCGGCCCCGCCCAGAAGGGTGTCGTCGCCATCGCCGCCGAGCAGCTCGTCGTCACCGCCGTCGCCCTGCAGGACCGTGCCCCGCGGGCCCGCGAGCAGCGTGTCGTCGCCTCCCTCCCCGGAGAGCGAGGCGGTCTCGGGGCCGGCCTCGAGCGTGTCGTTTCCGGCGCCTCCCTGGATGGAGCTGATCGAACCGAGCACCTGGTCGCCCTCACCCGCCGCGCCGTCGTCCGCGAGGCCGTTGAGGCGGACCGTCACGCCCTCGGTGTGATCGGAGTAGGACACCATCGCCGTCGCCCCCGCGCCGGCCTCCAACCGGTCCGCGCCGGCGCCGCCGCGCAGGACGTGGAAGCTGCCCGTCACGACCACCGTGTCCGCTCCCGCGCCCGCGTCCACGGCCGAGCCGAGGGTGTCCACGCCGAGCGTGTCGTCGCCGTCCCCGAGCTCCACCTCCGAGCCGTCGAAGGCGCCCCCGCAGAAGCGTCTTCCCGAGCTCGACGCGCGGCAGGCGCCGGAGAGCGGTGCGCCCGCGTCCTCCACCAGTACCCCCCGAGGCATCTGGCGGACGGACATGCGGTTCACCTCCCCCGGCGCCGCCCGCACGATCAGGGTGCGCGTGTCCTCGTCGCCCGAGCTCCCGTCGCACCCGCAGGGGTTCTCGCGGATCTCGAGGACGGCCGCCGACGCGGGCGAGGCGCTGAGCGCAAGTGCGACGAGAGCCAGCCCGACCGCCCGCATGTTGCGCAAACCCCTGGAAGTGGGGGAAGTTGCGAGGGGTGGAAGACCTCGCCTGCGTGGTGCACATCCATTCGACTCACTCGGACGGCACCGGCACCGTCCGCGAGATCGCGCGCGCCGCCGCGCGGGCGCGGGCGGACGTGGTGCTGCTCACGGACCACGACACCGTGGCGGCGCGAAAGCTCGGCGAGGAGGGCTGGTACGGCGACGTGCTGCTGCTGGCCGGCGAGGAGGTATCGCCGCTCGGGCGCGACCACTACCTCGCGTTCGACGTCGACGAGCACGTGCGCCACCGGGGCCTCGACGCCTGCGGCATCGCGCGCGCCGTGCGCGACGCCGGCGGCTTCGGGTTCGCGGCGCATCCGTTCTCCGAGGGGTCCGAGCGCTTCAAGCGGCCCGGCATGCCGTTCGGCGGCCTCGACTGCGACGCGCTTCACGGGATCGAGCTGTGGAGCTTCGCGAACGACACCGGCGAGCGGATCGCGGGCATTCCGTCGCTGATCCGCTTCCTGCTCGCGCCCGGGCGGGTGCTCGACCACCCGCCGGAGCGCAACATGCGCGCCTGGGACGAGCTGTGCCGAGACAGGCGCGTGGTCGCGATCGGCGGACTCGACGCCCATCAGTTCGGCAAGCGCGTGGGGCCGGTCGTCCCGCTCCGGATCATGGCCTACCGGCGCACCTTCCGGTACATCCGCACGCACGTTCTCTGCCCGGAGGCGCCCTCGCGCGAGCTCGAGCGGGACCGCGAGCTGGTCTTTGGCGCGCTGCGCGAGGGCCGCTGCTACATCGCGGTCGACTCCGTGGCGCCCGCGCGTGGGTTCCGCTTCGAGGCCGACGATCTGCCGATGGGCGGGGAGGCGCCCGCGGGGCGGCGCACGCTGCGAGCGCGCACCCCCCTCGCCGCCCGTCTGCGGCTGGTCCGGGACGGCCGGGAGCTGGCCGCCGCGGAGGGCACGTCGCTCGACCTCGAGGTGGAGGAGCCCGGCGCCTACCGCGTAGAGGCGCGCCGTCACGCCAAGGGCCGCGAGCGGACCTGGATCCTCTCCAACCCGGTCTACCTGCGGTGAGGCCGCTCGGCGACAGCGTGTCGGTCCTCCGCCTGCGCGACTTCAGGCTGCTGTTCGCGGGCCAGGGCATCTCCGTGCTGGGGGACCGGATGGTCGCGGTGGCGCTCGCGTTCGCAGTGCTCGAGCTCGGCGGCTCGGCGTCCGAGGTGGGACTGATTCTGGCCGCATCGTGGACACCGCTCGTCCTGACGGTGCTCGCGGGCGGCGTCGTGGCCGACCGGACCTCACGGCGGGCGGTGATGGTGGCCGCCGACCTCGTCCGCATCGCCAGCCAGGGCGCGATGGCGGCGCTGATGATCACGGGTGCCGCCGAGATCTGGATGCTCGCGGCCCTCGCCGGCATCACCGGCGCGGCCACCGGCTTCTTCAACCCGGCGTCCACCGGCCTGCTCCCGGAGGTGGTGCCGGAGGACGAGCTCCAGCCCGCGAACGCGCTGCGGGCGACGGCGGTGTCCGGAAGCGAGATCCTCGGGCCGCTCCTCGCCGGGGTGCTCGTGGCGGCCGCGGGGGCGGGCTGGGCGATCGCGGTGGACGCGGCTACGTTCGCGGCGAGCGCCGCCTGCCTGGCGATGCTCCGGCCGCCGGGGCGCGAGCTGCCGGAGCGAACCTCCTTCGTCGCCGAGCTCCGCGACGGGTGGACGGCGTTCCGGTCGCGCCGCTGGGTCTGGACCTTCGTGACCTACTTCGCGTTCAGCAACCTGCTCTGGGGAGCATGGAGCTCGCTGGGGCCGATCGTGGCCGACCGCGACCTCGGCGGCGCGGCGGTGTGGGGAACCGTCCTGGGCGCGATTGGCGGCGGCGCGCTCGTGGGCAGCCTCATGGCCACGCGCGTGCGGCCGCGCAGGCCGCTCGTCTTCGTCGCGGCGCTCGAGGGGCTCTTCGCGCTGCCGCTTGCCTTCCTCGCGGCTGGCGCGCCGGCGCAGCTGCTCGCCGTCGGCGCGTTCCTCTCAGGCCTCGGGATGATGCTCGGCATGTCCGTCTGGGAATCCACGCTCCAGCGGCACATCCCGGCTGACTCGCTCTCGCGCGTGGCCTCGTACGACTGGTTCGGCTCGTACGCGTTCTATCCGCTCGGGCTGGCCCTCTGGGGCTCGGTGGCGGGCGCCATCGGCCTGCACACCGCGCTCTGGCTGGCGTTCGGGCTGTTCGGGGCCATCGCAGTTCTGCTGCTGCTGGTGCCGGACACGCGGCGCTTCGCGAGCGCCGGCGCGCCGGCTCAGGTGAATTAGGATCCGCGCATGGTCTCGCGGAAGCCGCTGCTCGCGGCGCTGTCGGTACTGGTCTTCCTGTCGCTCGCGCCGGCCGCGGAGGCCAAGGTCGTGTGGCTGTGCGAGCCCGAGAAGCGGGCGAACCCGTGCGAGCCGAGCCTCACCACGACCAGCTACGCGCCGTCCGGCGAGCGGCTCGGCGTCAAGCGCGTGCGCCGTGCGGCCCGCCGCAGGGCCGACTGCTTCTACGTCTATCCGACGGTCAGCGACCAGAAGCAGCCGCAGGCCACGAAGGTCGTGGACGCCGTGCTGCGCTCGATCGCGCTCTACCAGGCGGCGCGCTATTCGCGCGACTGCCGCGTGTTCGCGCCGGTGTACCGCCAGGTCACGATCCAGGGCCTGTTCAACCCGTCCACGGTCACCCCCGAGATGCGCGAGCAGGGCTACGACGACGTCGTCGAAGCGTGGCGGCACTACCTCCGGCGCCACAACCGCGGCCGCGGCGTCGTGCTGATGGGCCACTCGCAGGGGACCTTCGTGCTGCGCCGGCTGATCCGCGAGGAGATCGACCCGAGGCGTGCGGCGCGCAGGCGCATCGTGTCGGCGGTGCTGCTCGGCGGCAACGTCACCGTCGCGAAGGGCCGCGACCGCGGCGGCGACTTCCGGAACATCCGCGCCTGCCGTTCGGCGCGCCAGCTCGGATGCGTGATCGCCTTCTCGGCGTTCGATGCGGAGCCGCCTCCGAACTCGCTGTTCGGGCGCACCTCGGAGCCGAATCGCGAGATTCTCTGCACGAACCCTGCCGCGCTCGGCGGCGGCCCGGCGCGTACGACGCCGATCTACCCGACCAAGCCGTTCGCCGACAGCGTGATCGGCGCGGCGGCTAACGCTGCCAGCGCGGCGCTCCCGAAGCCGCGGACGCCGTGGGTGGCGGTCCCGCGCGGCGTGCGCGCACGCTGCTCGGAGGCGGGAGGGGCGAGCGTCCTCCGGGTGACCCCGCTCGGCGACGCCTTCACGACCACGCCCCTCCCGGACGCCAACTGGGGCGTCCATCTCGTCGACGCGAACGTCGCGCTCGGCGAGATCGCCAACCTCGTGCGCCGCCAGATCGCCCTCTACGTCAGGCGCTGAGCGGAAAACCGCCAAGAATCGCCTAGGGTCGCGACCCATCCTTTCGTCTATGGGGTCTGCACCCCATTGGACGTTTGGCCTATTCAGCCGAAACTTTGGACATGGCCCACTACCTCTGTCCTCACTGTGAAGACGTGGTCGACTTCGACGGCCTCGCTCGCGTTACCTGGTGCAACGCCTGCGGGCAGCCGCTGAGCATGTTCGACCTCGTCCCACTCCGGCCCGCGATCACCCGTGAGCCGGCCGATGCCCAGGAGCAGGCGCCGCCGGCGCTCGCCTAGAGCTTCTCTCCGAGGTCGCGGCGACGGGTTGCCGGGGCCGGGCGCGCCTGGACTTGCGCAGCGCCCGGGCGGCAGGGTCGCCGGAGCCTCACCCCTCTGCGGCGCTCAGGCGTCACGGGGCGGCACGCGAGCCCCCCTCGCGGCCCCCGCGCTCGCCGTGACGACGAGCGCGATGGAGACCACCTCGTAGGCGGCCAGGCCCTCATCGAGGACGATGAATCCGGCGAGGGCCGCCATCGCCGGCTCGAGGCTCATCAGCACGCCGAAGACCCCTGTCGGAAGCCTCCGGAGTGCCTCCATCTCGAGCGTGTACGGGATCGCCGACGACAAGACCGCGACCGCGAAGCCGATGGCGAGCACCTCTGGACTCAACAGCTCTGCGCCGCCGTCGGCGATTCCCACGGGCGCTGTGACCACCGTCCCAGCCGCCATCGCCAGCGCCAGCCCCTGAGCGCCTTCGAACGCCTGCCCGACGCGGGCGGCCAGTAGGATGTACGCCGCCCACAGGCACCCTGCCAGCAGGGCCAGCAGGACGCCGAGCAGGTCGAGGTCCGCGGTTCCGAAGTCCGACAGCAGGAGGATTCCCGCCGCGGCGAGCGCGACCCAGAGCAGGTCGAGCGCACGCCGCGAGCCGGCCACCGCGACCCCGAGCGGGCCGACGAACTCGATCGTGACCGCGATCCCCAGCGGGATACGGTCGATCGCCGCGTAGATCGAGAGGTTCATGGTCGCGAGGACTACGCCGAAAACGGCGACGAGGCGCCAGTCCGCCGCCGAGCGCCCGCGGATCCGCGGCCGCCAGGCCAGCACCAGGACGAGCGCGGCGAACGCCTGGCGAAGCAGCACCGTGCCCGCGGGGCCGACGTCGTCGAAGAGAGTCTTCCCGAAGGCCGCGCCGAGCTGGACTGACGCCACCCCCGCCAACACGAGAAGTGCGGGCGGTATACGGTCGGCGCGGACCATGGCGGTGCACCGTACAGAGGCGCGCGAGCGCACCCACGAGGAGCTGGAGCGGATCTTTGAGGAGGTCGACGCGCCGTTCGCGCTCGTGGATCTCGACGCCATGTGGGCGAACGGCGAGGCCATGCTCCAGCGCGCCGCCGGGACGCCGATCCGGGTGGCGAGCAAGTCGGTTCGGTGCCGCCCGCTGCTGGCCGCCATCCTGGAGCGCGACCCCGGCTTCCGCGGCCTGATGACGTTCACGCTGCCGGAGTCGCTGTGGCTGAACGAGCACGGCTTCCACGACCTGCTGCTCGCATATCCGACCGTGCACCGCGAGGCGCT
Organism: Thermoleophilaceae bacterium; assembly: GCA_035641775.1. Taxonomy (GTDB): domain Bacteria; phylum Actinomycetota; class Thermoleophilia; order Solirubrobacterales; family Thermoleophilaceae; genus JACVRW01. The sequence continues at coordinate 3,417 of DASQTS010000293.1, read as the reverse complement.
GGCGGAGCTCGGACGGGTGGACGGCGAGTCGCCGCCCATTGTGATGGTGGACTCGGTGGAACAGCTCGACCTGATCGAGGCGGCGGTCGGGCCGGGCGCGCGGCCGATCCGGGTGTGCGTCGAGCTCGACGTGGGCTGGTGGCCGCTCGGAGGACGCGTGAAGATCGGCGCCAAGCGCTCGCCGATCCGCACTCCGCGGCAGGCCCAGGCGCTCGCCCGCGAGATCGTCGGGCGGCCGGCCTTCGAGCTCGCAGCGCTGATGGGCTACGAGGCCCACATCGCCGGCCTCGGCGACGAGCCGCTGGGCCAGCGTGCCCGGAAGCCGGCGATCCGCCTCATCAAGCGGCGCTCCGCCGCCGAGATCGCCGGGCGGCGGGCCGCTGTGGTGGCCGCGGTACGGGAGGTGGCGCCGGTGCCGATCGTCAACGGCGGCGGCACCGGCAGCATCCACACGACGCGCGCGGAGGACGTGGTCACCGAGGTCACCGCCGGCTCCGGCTTCTACGCCCCGACGCTGTTCGACCGCTACTCCTCCTTCACGCTGCAGCCGGCGGCGATGTTCGCCATGCCGGTGGTCCGCAGGCCGAGCCGCTCGGTGGCGACCTTGCTGGGGGGCGGCTATCCCGCCTCGGGGGCGGCCGGCCCAGACCGCCTTCCCACACCGCACCTCCCGCCCGGCCTCAGTGTTGACCCCCTCGAAGGCGCAGGCGAGGTGCAGACCCCGGTTACGGGGCCTGCCGCCGCTAGCCTGCGAGTGGGCGCGAACGTGTATTTGCGCCATGCCAAGGCTGGGGAGCTGTGCGAGCGTTTCAACACCCTGTATCTGATCAGCGCCGGCGCGATCGTCGACGAGGTGCCGACGTACCGCGGCGAGGGGCGCTGCGCGCTATAGCGACCGCATGCACAGCTGTCGCGGTCATGCTCGTCCTGGCCGGCCCTGCCGTGGCGCGCCAGAACGTAGTCGTGATCATGACCGACGACCAGACGGCGGCCTCGCTCTCCACGATGCAGAACACGAACACGCTGCTCGGCGGCGAGGGCACGCGCTTCGACAACGCGATCGCGAGCTTCCCGCTGTGCTGCCCCTCGCGCGCCACGCACCTCACCGGCCAGTACGCCCACAACCACGGCGTGCTCCACAACGGCGGGCCGTTCGGCGGCTTCCTGCGGCTCGACAGCGCGAACACGCTGCCCGTGTGGCTTCAGCAGGCCGGCTACCGGACGATGCACGTGGGCCGCTACCTCAACGGTTACGAGGCGGAGCACGGGGTCCCGCGCGGGTGGACCGAGTGGTACGGCAGCCCCCACTCCGGGGCGTTCAACTACGTGGCTTGGAAGGCATTCGAGGACGGCGTGGTGAAGTCGTATCCGGATGCGGAGCATCCGGGCGAGCACCAGACCGACTTCACGACGCGCCGGGCCGTCGAGCTGATCGACCGCGCCGCCCCCGGCGAGCAGCCGTTCTTCCTGTCGCTCTGGTACGTGGCCCCGCACCGCGCGGGCCCGCGCGATCCGGACGACCCGACGCGTCCCGGCACGCCCTCGCCCGCGCCGCGGCACCGCGACGCGTATGCCGGCGTGCGGATGCCGCGCAGGCCGAACTTCAACGAGCGCAACATGTACGACAAGCCGCAGGTCGTGGCCGATCGCCGCCGCCTGTCGCCGGAGTTCGCCGCGGGCGTCGAGGAGAACTGGCGCCAGGAGATCGAGACGCTGATGGGCGTGGACGAGGGCGTCGCCCAGATCGTGGAGGCGCTCCGCCGCACCGGCGAGCTCGAGAACACGCTGATCGTCTACATGTCGGACAACGGCTACATGCACGGCGAGCACCGCGCGCTGGCCGAGAAGGTGCTGCCCTACGAGGAATCGATCCGCATCCCGCTGATGATGCGCGGGCCCGGCGTTCCACGCGGGCGGGCCGACATGCGGCTCGTGGGGAACCTCGACGTGACGGCGACGATCCTCGACGCGGCGGACGTGGCGCCCGGCCGGATCCTCGACGGGCGCTCGCTGCTCGAGCTGCTCGGCGACCCGGGCGCCGAATGGGGCCGCGACATCCTCATCGAGAACGGCAGGGGGGCGAACGCCGTGCCCTCGTATCGCGGCATCCGCACCTATCGCTTCCTGTACGTGGAGCACAGGACCACCGGCGAGTACGAGCTCTACGACCTTGAGAACGACCCGTTCCAGCTCCAGAGCGTCGACGGCCGTGATGCGTACGCGAAGGTCCAGCGCGACCTCGCCTCCCGGCTGCGTGAGCTCACCCACTGCGTGGGCCTCGACTGCCTCGCGCGACCGCACCTCACGCTCACGATCCGCTCGGGCGGCGTCCCCGTGCGCACATGCTTCCGCCGGGACCTGCGTGTGCAGCTGCGCGGCTCGAAGCGCGCGCGCCTCGCGCACGCCGACGTGCTGATCGGCCGGCGGCGGGTGGAGCGCCTGCTCAGCATCCCCACCGCGCGCGGCAGGCGCGCCGGCCCCACGACGCTGACCGGCGAGGTGCGGCGGCGGCAGATCCGCCGGCGAGGCCAGTTCCGGCTGCGCGTGCTGGCGGAGACGGAGGACGGGCGGAAGCTCACCCTGGACCGCGTGCTGCGGCGCTGCGGCTGAAAACGCGGTCGAGCAGCGCCCCGAGCGGGCGCCGTTGAATCTCCGGCCGGAGCTCCAGCACGTATTCCGCGAGCGCGAGGCTCGACGCGATCGTGAAGTCCGGGCTGCGGAGCTCGCCGCCGTTCAGGACGCCCTCCGCGATCCACGCGTCCACCTGGTCGAGGAGCTCGCCGGTCCGCCTGCGGTCGTCCTCGAGCTGCTCTTCGGTCACGCGGAAGGCCACCAGCACGGCGCGCGAGACGAGCTGTCGCGCGCGCGGCCGGCGCGTGAGGAGCCGGCCGAGGCGCCCGTCCGCGCCCTGGCCGGCCAGCGCGTCCGGGCTCCGTGCGCCGGTCGAAGCGACCATCCGCCGCGCCCACTGCTGGAGCACGTCGTCGGCCCAGCGCTCGGCCTCGAGCCCGCGCGGGTCCTCGGGCACGAGCCGGCGCTCGGGGACGAGCTCGTCGAGCACGCGCGGAAGTTCGCGCGTGCCCTGGGCACGGCGCCCATCGTCGAACACGACGGCCGGCACGCGATCGCCGGGGAAGCCGCGCACGCGCACGAGGACGCGGTGCGGGCCCGGCGGGTAGTCCACGCGCCTGTAGTCGATCCCCTTGTGCTCGAGCATCAGCGCGCCCGCGCGCACGGCGTGCGAACCGGGGATCGCGTAAAGCGTCGCTGCGCGCCGGGTACCGCCCGGCGCTTGCCCAGGGCGGGTGGCGGTCATCCCAACACTCGCCGCAGGTAGTCGTTCTCGAAGCGCCGCTCCGGGTCGAGGCGCTGCCGGACCTCCGCGAACGTGTCCCACTCGGGGTAGCGCGGCCGCAG
>DASQTS010000292.1:0-3925 GCA_035641775.1 Thermoleophilaceae bacterium | reverse complement strand
GTTCGGCGAGTACTACGGCATCCAGGGCACCACGTGGAAGGACCCGCCCATCCTCGACTCGCCAACGGAGACGCGCACCGTCCGCGGGCGCGAGTACGAGCTGCACTTCGCGGGCGACCGGCTGCGGCTGGTGGCGTGGCGAACGCCGAAGGCGGCCTACTGGATCTCGAACACGCTGCTCCAGACGCTGTCCGCGAAGCAAATGATGGCCATCGCGCGGTCGACGCGCCGCTGCTGCTAGATAGCCTGCGGCCCGCATATGGAGAGGGAACCGATAGGCGTGGTCGGCGCCGGATGGGTGGGTCTCGTGACGGCTGCTTGCTTCGCCGAGCTCGGCCACGAGGTGTGGGCGCGCGACATCGTGCCCGAGAAGGTCGAGTCGCTCTCGCGCGGCGAGGTGCCGATCCATGAGCCGGGCCTGCCGGAGCTCGTGCGGAAGAACTCCGAACGCCTCCATTTCACGACCGGCATGGGCGAGCTGCTCGAGCGGACGCAGCTGCTGTTCGTGTGCGTTGACACGCCCCCGACCTACTCGGGCGACGCGGACCTGTCGCGCGTGGAGGCCGTGATCGCGGAGCTGGGCGACTCGAACGACCATGCCCTCGTCATGAAGAGCACGGTGCCGGTGGGCACCGGGCGCTCGATCCGGCGCCGCCGCGACGGGATCGGCTACGTCTCGAACCCGGAGTTCCTCAAGGAGGGGAGCGCGGTCGAGGACTTCATGCGCCCCGACCGCGTGGTCGTGGGCGCGGCCGGTGACTCGGCGGAGTACGCCGACCGGGTGGAGGCGCTCTACGAGCCGCTGGGAGCGGAGGTAGTGCGAACGGACGTGGCGAGCGCCGAGATGATCAAGCTCGCCTCGAACGCCTTCCTCGCCACGAAGATCAGCTTCATCAACGAGATCGCGAACGTCTCGGAGGAGCTCGGGGCCGACGTACGCGAGGTGGCGCGCGGCATGGGCCTCGATGACCGCATCGGCCCGAAGTTCCTGCAGGCGGGCGTCGGCTTCGGCGGCTCATGCTTCCCGAAGGACGTGCAGGCGCTCAAGCAGCTCGCCGGCAACACCGGCTACCACTTCCAGCTGCTCACGGCCGTGGTGGAGGTGAACGAGCTCCAGAAGCGCCGCACGATCTCGAAGCTCCAGAAGCACCTCGGCCCGCTCGCCGGCAAGGAGATCGCGCTGCTCGGCGTGGCCTTCAAGCCGAACACCGACGACGTGCGCGAGGCCACGAGCCTCGTGCTGGCGGGGCGCCTCGCGGGCGAGGGCGCGAGCGTGCGCGCATACGACCCGGTCGCGGGCGAGAAGGCGGAGGACATGCTCGCGGGCGCCCGGATCGCCGGGTCGGCGCTCGAGGCCGTGGACGGGGCGGACGCCGTGGTGCTCGTCACGGAGTGGCCCGAGTTCCGCGAGCTCGACTGGGCCGGCGAGGTGAAGGAGCGCATGCGCGTCCCGCTCGTCGTGGACGGGCGCAACTTCCTCGACCGCGAGCAGCTCGTGGCCGGCGGCTTCACATACGAGGGGATCGGCCGGTAGGCGGATGCAGGCTCTCGTGCTCGCCGGCGGCGAGGGAACGCGGCTGAGGCCGCTGACGCTCACGACGCCCAAGCCCGTGATGCCCCTGGCGGGCCAGCCGTTCCTGTCGTTCATGCTCGACTGGGTGCGCCGGCACGGCGTGGAGGAGGTGATCCTCTCCTGCGGCTTCATGTCGGACGGGGTCAGGCACGTGCTCGGCGACATCTACGACGGCATGCGGCTCCGCTACGTGGTCGAGGATGAGCCGCTCGGCACCGCCGGGCCGGTGCGGCTGGCACACGACGAGGGCCTCCTCGAGGAGCGCCTGCTCGTGCTGAACGGCGACGTGCTCACAGACATGGACCTCACCGCCGAGCTCGAGCAGCACGAGCGGACCGGAGCGCGGGCGACGCTCGCCCTCCATCCGGTGGACGACACGTCGAGCTACGGCGTGGTCCCGACCGACGATGAGGGGCGCGTCGAGGCCTTCATCGAGAAGGGGAGCGGCGACGCGCCCACCAACCGCATCAACGCGGGCGCGTACGTGATCGAGCGGGACGTGGTGGACGCGATACCCGCGGGGCGCGCCGTGTCGTTCGAGCGCGAGGTCTTCCCGGCGCTCGTCGGCAACGGGCTGTACGGATACGACGCCGCCGGCTACTGGATCGATATCGGGACGCCCGAGCGCTACCTCGAGTCGACCTGGGACCTGCTCGCGGGCCGCGTGGCCTCGAGGCTCCCGCCGCGGGACGAGACGGGGTCGCTCGTGTACGAGAACTGCCTGCTGTCCGGTGCTCACGTCGGTCCGCAGAGCGTGCTGGGGCGCAACTGCTCCGTCGGCACCGACGCGCGGGTCGAGCGCTCGGTGCTACACGACCGCGTCCACGTGGGCGCGGACGCCGCGGTGGTCGAGTCCGTGCTGGCCGAGCGCGTGCGCGTCGGCGAGCGAGCGCGGATCGGGCCGGGGGCGATGGTCGGCGCCGCCGCCGTGATCGGCGAGGATGCCGTGATCGGCGAGGGCGCGCGGGTGGAGCCCGGCGCGGTCGTGGAGTCGGAGACACGGGTCTGATGAAGCTCGATAACGACGGCATTGAGGCAGTGGACAAGGGCGGCATGCTGGGGGACGTCCTCGCCCAGCCGCTGCAGCTCGGCGACGCGCTGTGGCGCGCGGAGTCCGTCGGCATCCAACCGCACGACCGCCCGGGCGGGCTCGTCGTGTGCGGGATGGGCGGCTCCGCGATCGGCGGCGACCTCGCGAACGCGGCGCTCGGCGACCGCGCGACCCGGCCGGTCAGCGTGGTGCGCGGTTACGGCATCGAGGCCTGGACCACGCCCGACTCGCTCGTGCTGTGCGCGAGCTACTCGGGCGAGACCGAGGAGACGCTCGCATGCTTCGAGGCGGCCGGCGCCGCCGGCGCGCAGCGCGTCGTGCTCACCACGGGCGGGACGCTCGCGGAGCTTGCGCGCGACGACGGCGTGCCCGTGATCGGCGTCCCAGCCGGGATGCAGCCGCGCGCAGCGGTGATCTACATGACGATCGGGGCGCTCGAGTGCGCCGCTGTCTGCGGGGCGGCGCCGGCGCTGCACGCGGAGATCGACACGGCGACGGCGCTGCTCGAGCGGCTCGTCGAGGAGTGGGGGCCGGGCTCGCCGGACGACTCGCTCGCGAAGGAGGTCGCGGCGGCGCTCGACGGGACCATCCCCGTCATCCACGGCGCCGCCAGCACCGCGGCCCCGGCGCGCCGCTGGAGCACGCAGATCAACGAGAACGCGAGCTCGCCCGCGTCGTGGACGGAGCTGCCGGAGGCGAACCACAACCTGATCTGTGGGTGGGAGCGCGGCGCTGAGCTGGCGCCGCTCTCGGGCGTGTTCCTGTGCGACCCCGACCAGCACCCGCGCGTGAAGCGCCAGATGGATCTCGCAGCCGAGGAGATCGAGCGGAGCGGCGCGGCGGCGATCCAGGTCCAGACCCACGGCGAGAGCCGGCTCGAGCGGGTGCTCTCCGCGGTCCTGCTCGGCGACCTGGTGAGCGTCTACATGGCGGCACTGGCGGGCGTCGACCCGAGTGAGGCACCTGCGCTGGCTCGTTTCAAACAGCAGCTCTGACGTAACACCCCCAGCGAACTGGCGCATGGATTGGGCGCTCTACACCGAATCGATGCGCCAGTTCGGCTTTTGGGCCGGGCAACCTTGACACGATCGTGTTAAGCTTTGCGATCGCGATGGAGGGGCTCACGATCAACGAGGCTGCCGAGACGACCGGTTGGTCGCCTCGAATGCTGCGCTACATCGAGAGCGCCGGCCTGATCGAGCCTCCGCGCACGCCGAAGGGCTACCGCATCTTCGGGCCGGGCGAGCTGCAGCGTCTGCGAACGCTGCGCGAGCTGCTCGCCCGGTTCGACTGCGCCCTCT
>DASQTS010000291.1:0-5941 GCA_035641775.1 Thermoleophilaceae bacterium | reverse complement strand
CACGGCCTTGGTCTTGAGGCTCGCCAGATCCGAGCCGGACTCGGGCTCCGAGAAGCCCTGGCACCAGATCTCGTCGCCGGTGAGGATCGGATTGAGCCAGCGCTCCTTCTGCTCGTCCGTACCGTGGTGTATTACGACCGGGCCGCCCATGACGAGCCCGAGCACGTTGGCGGGCTGCGGCGCGCGCACGCGGGCCATCTCCTCGCCGAAGAGCGCCTGCTCGACCAGCGTGGCGCCGCGGCCGCCGTACTCCTTGGGCCAGGAGAAGCCGGCGTAGCCGGCGTCGTAGAGCTGCCGCTGCCAGGTGCGGCGGTGGTCGAAGGCGGCGTCCTCGCCTGGCGGGTCCTCGCCCGGATGGTTGTCGGCAAGCCAGGCGCGCAGCTCGTCGCGGAAGGCCTGTTCGGACGGCGACAGGGTGAGGTCCATCCGAGGTAATGTACCAGGGCGTACACAACGTGGAAGCGTCACCGGACATACCTCGCCGCCTGCCTCGCGGCACCCATGGGCTGGATCCCTCGCTGGTGGCCGCTTCGCAGCGATCGCGCCTGCTGGAGGCGGCCGGACAGGCCGTCGCCGAGAAGGGCTACGCGGCCGCAACCATCGACGACATCGTCCGCGGTGCCGGCGTTTCCAAGAAGACCTTCTACGAGCACTTCGAGGACAAGCTGGGCTGCTTCCTGGCGGCCTACGAGGCGGCGAGCGACGAGCTCTACGAGCACGTGACCGCCGCCCAGGACGCGGCCGGCGCCGAATGGCACGACCGCACGCGCGCGGGCATCCACGCCTACCTCCGCTGGCTCGCCGCGGAGCCGGCGCTCGCCCGCGTCTTCCTCATAGAGATCGCCGCGGCAGGCCCCGACGCACTGGCGTGCCGCGAACGGCTACGGGACCGTTACGCGGAGCGAATGCGCGCGCTGCAGGACGGGCACGCAGTGCGCGAGGAGATCGCCCACGCGGTGGTGGCGGCAGCCGACGACCTTGTGGTGCGGCGCCTCCGTGCGGGCGAAGACGTGCGCGAGCTGGAACCCGTGCTGCTGGAGCTCCAGCTCGCGCTGCTGCGCGGCCCGGTCAGCCGCTGAGCAGCTCGACCAGCTCGGCGGTGCTCGGGTCGTGGCCCCAGTTCACCGGGAACGGCTCAGCTCCGGGCACAGAGAGCCGGCCCTCCGTCGCGCCCGGCTTCTCGAGCTCGACCCGCACGGCGCTACGGGCCCAAGAGCCGCGCTCCTCGCGCTTCAGCTTCACGACCATGTCCGTCGTGTCGTCACCCTCGGCCATCGCGCTCACGGCGATCGCGACGACGCGGTCGCCCGTCATCGCGAGGCAGAACTCGCGCGGGAGGTCCTTGCAGCGCCGAGCACGGATCGCCTCGACGGCCGCCCAACCGGTGAGAAGCGATAGCGCGGTGGGCTTCTTGCCCTGCTCCACGAGCCCGGCCGCCTCGACCTCGTCGTCGAGCCAGCCGCTCAGGTTGAGACGGCTCTTGAACGAGTCCTGCGCGCCGTAGGGAACCCTCAGGCGGCTCCGGTCCCTGCCGTCGAAGATCCGCTCCTGGTCGGGCGCGTTGTCGCGGATCAGGAGCTCCGCGGCGAGCTGTCCGGCTTCCTGCCACATCTCATCTCTCCTTGTGTCGACGAGAGGCTTGGGTGCCTCCCCCACAAGGTCGCCTGCGGGCGCGCGAGTCGCCAGGTGGGCGAACCGACGACAGGGCGTCGGTTTTCCGCCTAATCGCTACGCTCGGGGTGCTGCTCGCCAACCGCGAGTGGCCCGGACGAGAGCTCGCGCCGTACCCGGTCTGACGACGGCGCGATTTGGAGGTTCTCCGTGGACCAGCTCGTCCAGATCCTCGGCTCCCTGCTCGTCCTGACCGCGTTCGCGGCAGCCCAGCGTGGGGCTCTATCAACAGAATCGCGCGCCTACCTCGCGCTCAACCTGATCGGCTCCGCGGTGCGCCGTGCTCGCCGCCCACGAGCGCCAGTGGGGGTTCCTGCTGCTGGAAGCCGTCTGGGCGCTGGTGTCGGCGTGGAGCCTGATCCGGGCGATGCGTTTCCGCGGAAACACCTCGACCTTCGCTTGAGGGTTCACCGGCCAAGTAACTCCGGGCGCGCGGGCCGTAGGGCTCGCCGCGCGCCCGGGCGCGGGTCTCACGTGTTGCGGCCACCGTTGTGGCCGGCGTTCAGGTCAGGACCGGAGTCAGCTCGACTTCGAGGCGGCTGCCTTGCCGCCCTTGCGGCCGGCCGCCTTTTTCTGCGCGGTGTTGCCGCCGCTGCCGCTGCCTGAGCTCTTCCTGCTCCGGCTCGAGCCGCTGCTCTTGCCGCCTCGGCTCGACGAGCCCTCGGAGTTCGAGATCGCCGCCGCGCGCGACTTGCTCATGCCCTTCTTGCGAAGGCCCTCGTACTGCTTGTCGTTCTTGACGCTGGGCCCGTGGTCCTTAGCCATTCACAGTCACCTCCTGCCGCCGTTTTACCCGCCTCACCGGGGCCGTGAACCGGGGCGCAAACCGCGCAGCAGCCTCGCCGCCACGCCCCGGAGCGTCTCGTTCCCGTAGGCGTGGCTCAGGCTTCCGGTGATCAGCACCGCGACCGCGATTCGTCGCCTGCCGCGGCGCAGCAGCGCCACCTGGTGGTCGGCCCACCCGGTGCCGGATCCCCAGCCTCCCTTGAAGTAGAGCGCCCATCCGCGCGGCCGCACCCTTGCGATCCCCCACCGCTGCGACGGCACGATCGAACCGAGCAGCCTCATCGCGAAACGGCGGTGGCGGCGCGGCACGTAGCGGTCGATCCGCAGGAAGAAGCGGGTCTGGTCCGCGACGTCGATCGACGACAGGCCCCACGGCCGGGTGGCGTGGAAGTGGCGCATCCGGACGCGCCCCGCGAGCCGGGTGAGTCTGGAGGCACCCACGATGTTGCACACGTGTGACGCCCGTGCGTTGTCCGAGCGGCGGATCATCGGACCGAGCAGCGCGCGCTCGTCCGGGCGGAGCCGCCGCGAGCGCACGTCCGGCTGCCGCAGGTAGGCCACCAGCAGCATCGCCTTGACGACGCTGGCCGACGGCACCGTGCGTCGGACGGCCACCCCGCGGAGACCGCGCTCCGTGCGGACGCCGAAGGACACGTCGCCGGCCCGCTGCTCCGCGTACCGGCCCGCCTCCCGAACGTGGGCGCGCCAGGGAGCGGCGGCCGCGGGCGAAGCAAGAAGCAGCGCGATCACGACGCCGGCCACATAAATTCGACACGAAGGTGTTGCATAAATGCGAGACGTGTGCTTCACTAGCGATACGCAACCGTTTCGTATCGTTAACAGAGGAGATGAGCGCATGTCAGCACAGACCATTTACGACCGCCGCTGGTGGACCCTCCTGGTCCTGTCGGTGGCGCTCCTGACCATCTCACTCGACAACACGATCCTCAACGTCGCACTTCCCACGATCGAGCGCGAGCTTGACGCAAGCAGCGGCCAGCTCCAGTGGATCGTCGACTCGTACACGCTCGTCTTCGCCGGCCTGCTCCTCACAATGGGTGCACTGGGCGATCGCTTCAGTCGCCGCGGCGCGCTCGTCGCCGGGCTGATCATCTTCGGGGGCGCCTCGCTCGCCTCCGCGTTCGCCGAGTCGGCGAACATGCTCATCGCGAGCAGGGCGCTCATGGGCATCGGCGGCGCGCTGATCATGCCGACGACGCTCTCGATCCTCACGAACGTCTTCCCTGCCGAGGAGCGGCCGAAGGCGATCGGCATCTGGGCGGCCGTTGCCGGCCTCGGCGTGGGCCTCGGCCCCGCGAGCGGCGGCTGGCTGCTCGAGCAGTTCGACTGGACCGCCGTCTTCCTCATCAACGTCCCGATCGTCGTGGCCGCGCTGCTCGCCACGCCGAAGCTGGTCCCCGACTCGAAGGACCCGAAGCAGTCGCGGCTCGACCCCGTCGGCGCCGTCACCTCGACCGCCGGGCTGGGCATTCTCACCGCCGCCATCATCCAGGCGCCGGAGTGGGGCTGGACCGACGGGCGCATCCTCGCCGGCTTCGCCGCCGCCGCCGTAATCCTCGCGGGCTTCGTCGCCTGGGAGCTCCGCAGCTCGAGCCCCATGCTCGACGTCCGGCTCTTCCGGGTGCGCCGCTTCTCGGGCGCGAGCGTGTCCATCGCGCTGGTGTTCTTCGCCCTGTTCGGCGCGATCTACTTCCTGACCCAGTACCTCCAGGGAGTGCTCGACTACACGCCGTTCGAGGCCGGGGTCCGGATGCTTCCGGTGGCCGGCGGCCTGATCCTGGGCGGCCCGCTCTCCGCGAAGCTCTCGGTCCGCTTCGGCACCCGCAACGTGGTCGCCGTCGGGCTCGGCGTCGTGGCCACCGCGCTGTACCTGCTGTCAGGCGCCAACGCGGACAGCGGCTACTCGCTCGTCGCATGGTCGCTCGTGATGCTCGGCTTCGGCATGGGCGCCACGATGGCCCCGGCCACCGAGTCGATCATGAGCTCCGTCCCGCTGAACCACGCGGGCGTGGGCTCGGCGATGAACGACACCGTCCGGATGGTGGGCGGCACGCTCGGCGTGGCGATCCTCGGAAGCCTCCTGTCGAGCAGTTACGGTGCCGACATGGAGCCTGCGGTCAAGTCGCTGCCCGAGCCGGCCGCCGACGCGGCCTCGGACTCGCTCGGTCACGCGAGCGTGATCGCAGACGGGATCGGCGGCGGCGCCGGACGGGCTCTGTCGAGCGCGGCCGAGACCGCCTTCACCACGGCCATGGGCAGCACGCTCACGGTCGCGGCGGCGACGGCCCTGGCCGGGGCGCTCGTGGCCCTGGTGGTCCTGCCCGGGCAGAGCCGTGAGCGCGCAGAGAAGCACGCGCTCGCGGGAGCCGAGCTGGAGCCGGCGCGCGCGTGAGCCGCTCGACGGAGAGCCAGCACGACCGGGCCGGCGCCGAGGAGGCGCCGGCCCGCGGCCGTGGCAGGCCGCGGAGCGCCGAGGCCGATCAGGCCATCCTCGACGCGACGCTGAAGCGGCTCGGCACGCACGGAGTCGCCGGCATGACGATCGAGGGCGTCGCCGCGGAGGCGGGCGTCGGCAAGACGACGATATACCGGCGCTGGCCGACCAAGACCGACCTGATCCTGGCGGCGATCTCCGACCTCGTCCCCCGGGGCGATCCGCCGGACACCGGGACCATGGCAGGCGACATGGCGGCCCTCGCGGAGACGCAGCGGAGGCGGCTCGCCGGCTCGGGGCTGGCCGGCATCGTCCCGCGCGTGCTGGCGGAGTCGATGAGCGACCCGGAGCTGCATCAGCACTTCGTCGAGAGAGTGGTCAACCCGTTCCGCGAGTTGCTCCGCCTGTTCATCGAACGAGGCATCGAGAGCGGCGAGCTGCGGCCCGATCTCGAGGTGGACGCGCTCGTGGACCTTCTGCACGCGATGCCGGTCTACAACATCCTCATGTCGCGCGGCGACCCGGCCGCGCTCGAGAAGGTGCCATGGGCGTACATGCCGCTGCTGGCTCCCGGCATCCTCAATAGCTCTTCGGCAGGCCCAATGAGTGCTCGGCCACGTAGTTCAGGATCATCTCGCGCGAAACGGGCGCGGTCCGCGTGAGCCGGACGCCCCACCACATGTCGGACAGCCCGTACTCGAGCGCGAAGCCGTTGCCACCGTGGGCCTGGATCGCTCGATCCACGCACTTGATGGCGGCCTCGGCGGCCGCGTACTTCGCCATGTTGCTCGACTCGCCGGCGCCCGGCGCGCCCGCGTCGTAGAGCGCGCACGCCTTCTGCATCATCAGGCGGGCCAGCTCGAGCTCGATCTTCGCCTCGGCGAGCGGGTGCGCGATGCCCTGATGCGTCCCGATCGGCGCGCCCCAGACCGCGCGCTCGCTCGCGTACGCCGCCGCCTTGCCGAGCGCCCGCCGGCCCGCGCCGCAGGCGATCGCGGCACCCATGATGCGCTCCGGGTTGAGCCCGTC
>DASQTS010000290.1:0-3153 GCA_035641775.1 Thermoleophilaceae bacterium | reverse complement strand
TCCATGTCCGGCTCGAGGATGAAGGCCGTGTACTTCTGCTCGCCGGTCTGTGCGAAGGTCACGAGCACGCCGGCCTTCGAGCCGTTGCCGATGTAGTGCTTCATCCCGTCGACGCGCCACGAGCCGTCCGACTGGCGCTCGGCGCGCGTCTCCATGCCGGCCACGTCGGAGCCGGCATTCGGCTCGGTGAGCGCGAACGCCGCGAGCTTGCGGCCGCTCGCCAGGTCCGGCAGGAAGCGGTCCTTCTGCTCGTCGGTCCCGTAGAGCACGATGCCCTTCATCCCGATCGACTGGTGCACGCCCATCACGACGCTGAGCGTCGCGTCGATCTGCGCGAACACCTCGGAGACGCGGCAGTAGCCGGTTTGCGACAGGGCCTGGCCGCCGTACTCCTCCGGCACGTACAGGCCGAGCAGCCCGCGCTCCCCCAGCTCGGCGATCGTGTCGTCGCCGATCCAGCGGTCCTCCTCGATCTTCTTCGCGTCGTACGGCATCTCGCGCAGTGACGCGATCAGCGAGCGGATCCTGTCCTGCTCCTCCGGGTCGGGCTTCGGGAACGGGAAGACAAGCTCCTCGTGGATCTCCCCGAGGAACAGCGACTTGGCGAAGGAGGAGACTGCCTGCTCTGTGGCCGCCTCCATCAGCCTGAGGGGCCGGCTCCGTTGACCGCGCCGGCCCCTCTTGGCCCGGGTCCGACGTAGCGGGCGGTCGGCCGGATCAGGCGGCCCTCGCGCTTCTGCTCCATGATGTGGGCAGCCCAGCCGCCGACGCGGGCGCTCGCGAAGAGCGGCGTGAAGAGGTCGGGCGGCACGTCCGCGAAGTCGAGCACCACGGCCGACCAGAACTCCACGTTCGTGGCGAGCACGCGGTCGGGCTTTCGCGCCTTCAGCTCGGCGAGCGCGGCCGCCTCGAGCTTCTCGGCCACCTCGAGGCGCGGTGCCCCGATCTCCCGGGCGGTCCGCCGCAGCACGCTGGCGCGCGGGTCCTCGGCGCGATACACGCGGTGGCCGAAGCCCATCAGGCGCTGCCCCAAGTCGAGCGCCTGTTTCACCCAGCGCTCCGCGTCGCCCAGCTCGTCGACCTCGTCGAGCATCTGGAGCACGCGCGAGGGCGCGCCGCCGTGCAGCGGCCCCGACAGGGCGCCCACCGCCCCCGACAACGCCGCGGCGACGTCGGCTCCGGTGGAGGCGATCACGCGCGCGGTGAAGGTCGAGGCGTTAATGCCGTGCTCGGCGGCGGAGATCCAGTAGGCGTCGATCGCCTTGACGTGCCTGGGATCGGCCTCGCCCCGCCAGCGGATCAGGAAGCGCTCGGGAATCGAGGTCGCCTTGTCCACCTCCGCCTGCGGGATCGGCGGGCGGCCGACTCCCCTGGCCGACTGCGCCACGAACGACAGCGCCATCACCGAGACGCGGGCGAGATCCTCGCGCGCCTGCTTGTGGGAGATGTCGATCAGCTGGCCGAGGCCCCACTCCGGCGCGAGCATCGCGAGCGCCGACTGGAGGTCCACGCGCGGGTCGCCGGTCCGAGCGGACAGCGGGTGGGGCTCGGCGGGCGGCAGGCCGGGGTCGTAGTGGCCGTCCACCAGCAGCCCCCAGACCTTCTCGTACGGAACCTGGCCGACGAGCTCCTCGATGTTGACGCCGCGATAGCGAAGGGCGCCACCCTCCTTGTCGGGCTCCGCGATCGACGTGTCGAACGCGATTACGCCCTCGAGGCCGGAGGGGACTTCAATGAGCGCCATGGGCGGTGAGAATACTTAGGGGCGTGATTCGCCTCGCCACCCAGGACGACGCCGCGGACGTGACCCGGCTCATGATCGCGTTCCGCAACTGGTGGCGGCGCGACGAGCCCGGCGACGCGGTCTTCGAGGCCGGTGTGCGGCGCCTCCTGGCGGATCCGAACACCGACTATCTGCTCGCCGGCGACCCGGCCGTGGGCGTCTGCGGCCTGCGCTACCGGTTCGCCCTCTGGACCGGCGCGGAGGATTGCTGCCTCGAGGACCTCTTCGTGGACCCCGAGGCGCGCCGCTCGGGCCTCGGGCGCGCGCTGGTGGAAGCCGCCTTCGAGCGGGCCCGCCAGCGTGGCTGCGCCCGCATCGAGCTGGACGCGAACGAGGCGAACGGCGCGGCCGCCGCCCTCTACAGGTCGCTGGGCTTCGAGAGCTGGTCGGACCCGCCGGGCGGGAACAACCTGCTCATGCGGCGGCGTCTCTGACCTCGTCGACCTCGTCGCCCACGGCGATCCGCCCGGGCTGCACGATGTCCGCCCTGAGGCCGGCCCGGTGCACCATGCCCTTGAGCACACCCGGATAGGTGAGCGACTCGATGTGGGCGCACGGCTCGCACCACTCGGCGCCCACTGCCTCCACCCCACCCACGCGGAAGCGCTTCCCGAGCAGGTCGTTCAGGCGGACGCCGCTCGTGAGCACCTGCCGGCGGATCTCGGCGTGCGAGAGCGCGATCCCGGTGTCCTCGCGGAAGGCCTCGAGCGCCTCCTCCTCCACGAGCGTGATGTCGCCGCGGCCGAAGTAGCGGTCGCCGGGCAGGCCCTCGTCGGTCACCTCGATCGAGTCGACCGGGTCGGGGAGCTGCTCGCGCACGGGAGCGATTCGAATGGCTTCAACTCTTCCAGGCATGTCGCCCCAGAGTACCCGGCCTCAACCCGCTAGCCCACCACCGGCAGCGTGCGCTCCTCGGAGAGCCTGTGGAGCGCCCGCTGCATCATGCTCGTTACGAGCTCGTACGCGTCGTCGGTGGTCCGGGCTGCGGCCGAGCCGCTTCTTCAGGTCGATCGTCGGCAGTGTGCGCACCACGATCTTCGACGGCAGCGGCACCCGCGCAGGCAGGTCGAGGATCGTGAACCCGAACGGCGGAGCCACCTGAGCAGGCAGCACCTTCAGCCGCGGAACAGCCTGTCGAGCCGCAGCCGCCGGGCGAGGTCGCGGCCCTGGCCGAGGAAGAGCGCGGTCTCCTGCCCCCCGATCGCGACGACCGGCGCGATCGGGACGTAGTGCTCGATCGCGAGCCGGGCGAAGCCTGTGCGCCCGGCGAAGTCGATCTTGTCGGATTCCCAGCTGGGCCTGTAGGTCTCGTGGTCCCCGCCCGGGTACACGAGCAGCGCCGCGTCGCGCTCGAGCGCGCTGGCCATGTT
>DASQTS010000289.1:0-3565 GCA_035641775.1 Thermoleophilaceae bacterium | reverse complement strand
GCGCAGGGCGCCAAGCGCGAGGACTTCGAGCGCGAGATCAAGTACCTGCACAAGCTCCACGACGTGCTCCAGCAGCGCGCGAAGGAGACGCAGGCGCCGGAGATGGCCTTCCAGGAGGCGGACCTGTCCGTGCGCGTCGCGCGCGACATCTTCTCCGGGGAGTTCGAGAAGGCGATCGTCGACGACGAGAAGCAGCACCACCGCCTGCAGTCCTTCTTTACGCGGACGGCGCCCGAGCTGCTCGACAGGCTCGACTTCTACAAGGAGGCGGACGAGCCGCTGTTCGAGAAGTTCGGCGTCGAGGACGCGATCCAGTCGGTCCTGAAGCGCCGGGTGGACCTGCCGAGCGGCGGCTACCTGATGATCGATTACGCCGAGGCGATGACGGTCATCGACGTCAATTCGGGGTCATTCACCGGCCGCGGCAAGGGCGCGAAGCTCGAGGACACGATCACGAGGACGAACCTCGAGGCCGCCGAGGAGGTCGTGCGCCAGCTCCGGCTGCGCGACATCGGCGGGATCATCGTCATCGACTTCATCGACATGGCGCGCGCGCGGAACCGGGACACCGTCCTGAAGACGCTGCGCAAGTCGCTCGACGAGGACCGCACGAAGACCTACGTGGTCGAGATCTCGCCGCTCGGGCTGGTCGAGATGACGCGCCAGAACGTGACCGACGGCGTGCGCGAGATCATGACCAAGCCGTGCCCGGTCTGCGAGGGCGAGGGCGTGGTGCTCTCCGAGGAGACGGTGGCGATCGAGGTGGACCGCTGGCTGCGCGACCTGGCCGCCGAGCGGCCGAAGGCGCCGGCGTTCCTGATCCGCGTGCATCCGAAGGTGGCGTCGATCCTGGTCGGCGGCCACGGCGTGGAGGGCCCGATCCACGAGATCGAGCAGGAAACCGGACGCCACTTCCACTTCGAGGGCACCGAGGCGCTGCCGATCGACCACTTCGAGGTGGTCCTCGAGGGCACGTCCGACGAGGTCGAGGAGCGAGCGCTCCCGTTCCGCGAGGGCGAGGAGGTACTCGTGCACATCGAGGAGCCGCACATGTACAACGAGGACGACGCCGTGGCGAAGCTGGACGGCTACGTGGTGTCGGTCTCGGGCGCGGCGACGCTGGTGGGCGAGAAGACGCTGGTGCGCATCGACAAGGTGGGCCGGAGCGCCGCGGAGGCCTCACTGGTGAACCCGCCTGAGGGCGTGATCGCACGCACGGGGTCGGCCGACGGCTCCCCCGACGACCCCGCCGGAAACGGCCGCCGCCGCCGCCGAGGCCGCCGAGGCGGCCGGGGGCGGCGGAAGAAGGCGGAAACGGGCAGCTCCACGTCCTAGGCGCGGGGCTTCAGGCCGGCCTCGTCGTAGGCGGCCGCTATCAGGGGCTCATAGCGGCCCTCCGCCAGGTCGCCTATCGGGTCTCGTGTGTGGCGCGCCAGCGCGGGTGCCGGGAGCGAGAAGGCGGCTCGCATCGCGATCAGGCGGCGGCGCTCCTCTGTTGAGGTGTCGAGCAGGCGCCCGCTTGCGTTCAGCTCGCGGATCTGGCGGATTCGGGCGGGGAGGGTCAGGGCCAGCAGGACCGTCGCCGGCACCGCGAAGAACAGGAACCCGAGCAGGTCCGCCAGGTCGTGCACCCGCTCCTCGCCCCTGCGGCCGGCGTCGGCCACCTCGCCTCCGGTTCCCTGGCCGGCGTCTCGCAGCGCGTCGCCCAGCTCGCCGCCCACGACCGGCACGCCGTCGACCGCGTCGCCGGCCGACTCGAGGCCGTTCTGCACGACCTCGCCCGAGTCGCGCACGCCCGTGCCGAGGACGGCCAGCTGGTCGACGGCGTTGTGGACCTTGATCGCCAGCCAGGCGAGCACGATCAGGGTGAGGATGGTGAGGGCGTCGCGCGCGACGGCACGACCGCGGTCGTCTGCGGTGTCGGGATAGAGGCGCATGTGCGCCAATTACCCGTTCAGGCGGCTGGGGTCGCGCTCAGGCGGGTGCCGTCGCCCTGACGATCCACGTCGAGGCGGGTGCCCAGACGGTCCCGTCGTCGCGCACGAACTCGCTGAGTCCCTCGCGGAGCGCGTCCTTCACCTGGTCGTGCAGGTGCGCTGCGCGCTCGCCCTGGAGGCGCAGAATCTCCCCGGCGGGGCCGATCGACATGACCATCTCGATCGCCTCGTCGGCGTCCTTGCCGGCCATGATGTCGATGTCCGAGCGCGTGAGGGAGATATTTGTGAAGCCGGCGTAGACCATCTGGTCGGTGACCGTGTCGGCGTTTGCCATCGAGAAGGGCCCGGGCCCGCAGGTCGGCTCGTCGTACTCCTCCGGCTTCTGCACGATCCCCTCGACGATCTGCTGGGCGCGGAACAGCCAGTGGTTGTCCTCGCGACGCCGCCAGACCACGCTCACGAACGGCGCGCCCGGCACGAGCGACTGCCGCACGTTTCGCAGCGCCGCGACCGGGCTCACGAAGAACATCGTCCCCATGCGCGAGAAGGCCATGTCGTAGGGGCCACCGAGCGGGTCGGTCTGGACGTCGGCCACCAGGAAGTGAGTGTTCTCCGCGCCCGCCTCCTCCGCCTCCCGCGTCGCGATTTCGATGAAGCGCGCCGCGGCGTCCACGCCGACGGCCTCACCCTCGGGGCCCACTAGCTCCGCGATCTGCTGAGTGGTGTCGCCGAAGCCACAGCCCACGTCGAGGACGCGCTGCCCCTTCTGCGGCGGGACGAGCTCGAGCGCGACATCGCCATGGGCTCCGAGCCCGGTGGTGAAGACCTCGCGGAACTTAACGAAGCTCTCGAAGAGAGGGCCGTCCCAGGCCGTGATCGCCTCGGCGTTGACGCCGGGGCCCCATCGCGCATCGGTTGTGCTCATTGACAGACTTTCGCGCCTATGCCCGAGACGATCAAGTCCCCCGTGCGTGTCGAGGCCGCCGGTGACCCGCCGAAGTCGATCGAGGAATTCGCCGGCCGCGCGAGCAACGGCGAGGAGCGCGTGAGCGTCGCGCGGATGCGCTCACCGGCCGGCTGGCGCGAGCCCGGGCAGCGGCCCGGGTTCGACGAGTACACCGTCGTCCTCGACGGAGCCCTCGTCGTGGAGTCGGAAGACGGGGCGCAGCTCGAGGTGCCGGCCGGCGAGGCCGTGCTCGTCCGTGCCGGCGAGTGGGTCAGATACTCCACGCCCCAGGGCGCCGAGTACGTGGCCGTGTGCCTCCCGGCGTTCTCGCCGGACACCGTGCACCGCGACGAGTAGTCAGGGCGTCCGGGAGCCCGGTCAAGCTGCTGCTGTGCTCGCGGCACTGCTGCTCGTCCTGCGCCGGCATCCCTCGGCGATCCTGCTCGCGGGGCAGCTTGCCGGCGTTCTGATCTACCCCGGCCTTGAAAGCAGCGACGTCGGGCGCTCGCTGTTCAGTGTGTTCGGGATCGCGATCCTTGGGCTCGTGGTCCTGACGGCGCGGAGCACGCGCGGGTTCACCGGTGTCGCGATCGTGCTGGGAGTTCCCGCCACGGTGCTGCTGCTGATCCAGGCGGTCACGCGCGACGACAGCCTCCTGGCCTGGTCCTCGGGACTCGAGGCG
>DASQTS010000288.1:0-8539 GCA_035641775.1 Thermoleophilaceae bacterium | reverse complement strand
CGCGCGGCGCGCGCGACCCGGACTTCGGCCCGGCCGGCTTCTAGCGGACGACCGGGTCGCGCGGCGGCGGGTCCTCGTACGCGACCGGACGCCGGCGATCCGTCTGCGTCAGCAGGAACAGCCCGATGAGCAGGCCGACCGCGCCGGCGATCATGAGGATCAGGCCGATCGTCTGGATCTCGATCCCCGAGACGGTGGCGTTGACGGCGTACCTCAGGATCGCGCCCAGCGCAATCAGGAATATCGATGCTCCGATGGTCATGGAGACAGGGTGCCCGCCCCGCTCTGCCCGCAAACTAGGACGAGTGTCCAGGGTCCTCCGGACCGCGCTGTCGCAAGAACTTCTGGAAGTCGCGGGCGATCGTGTCCGCGGACGGCAGCCGGCCCTCGTCGGGCGGGTTCTCCGCCTGGACCTCGTCCATCGCCGTCTCCAGCCGTTCGACGAACGCCTTGACCTCGGGATCGCTGGCCACGGCCGCGGTCACCTGCCGCTCGTAGTCCTCGGCGGCCTCCTCCAGCTCGCCGCCGTCGACCGCGAGGCCCGCGGTGCCCTCGAACGCGCGCACGAGCGCCAGCGCGACCTTCGGATTCGGCGAGGCCGCGACATAGTGCGGCACGGACGCCCACAGGCTGACCGCGGGGAGGCCCTCCTCGGCGCAGGCGCGCTGGAGAACGCCGACGATGCCCGTCGGGCCCTCGTAGCTGGGCGGCTCGAAGCCGAGCCGCTCCACGAGCGCCTCGTCGGAGGTGATCCCGGAGATCGCGACGGGCCTGCTGTGGGGCACGTCGGCGAGGAGCGCACCGAGGGTGATCACCATCTTCGCGCCGAGTTCGCGCGCGGCGCCGACGACCTCGCCGGTGAAGCGCCGCCAGCGCAGCGACGGCTCGACCCCCTGAAGCATCACGAGATCGCCCTCGGCCCCCGGCACCGGCGCGACGGAGAACGTGTTCTCCGGCCACTCGATCTCCCGGGTGCTGCCCTCGGTGAGCCTGACCGTCGGCCGCACGGCCGTGAAGTCGTAGAAGTCCTCCGGGTCGATGTCCGCGACGTGGCGCGCTTCGAACGAGTCCTTGATGTAGGAAAGCGCCGCCGAGGCCGCCTCGCCCGCGTCGTTCCAGCCCTTGAAGGCGCACACCAGCACCGGTGCCCGCAGCTCAGGACGCTCGCGCCAGATCACATCTCCCATCGACTTCACGGTACCCGACGTCCGATCCGACGATCAGGATCCACTCGTGACGATCGCCGAGCTCAGACCCGGCGGTGAGGTCGAGGGGGTGTTCGCCTGCACCCGAAAGGATCGTCTCACCGCCAAGAACGGGGCGCCCTACCTCGCCGTCGAGCTGCGTGATCGCACGGGCGCGATCCCAGGCCGTGCGTTCCGCGATGCGGACTTCCTCGCGGGCCAGTTCGAACGCGGCGACCTCGTGGCCGTGAGGGGCCGCGTGGAGCGCTTCCGCGACGCGCTCCAGGTGGACCTCAAGACGATCAGGCGCGCCGCGGAGGAAGCGCCCGACCCTGCCGAGTTCCTGCCCGTCGCGTACCGCGACATGGACGAGCTCGACGGCTTCCTCGAGCACCTCGGGCGCGAGGTGTACGACCCCGACCTGCGCGCGCTCCTCGACCTGTTCATGGAGGACGAGTCGTTCCGCGCCGACTTCCGCCGCGCCCCCTGCACCCGCTCTGGCCACCACGCCTATCTCGGCGGCCTGATCGAGCACACGGTGGCGGTGGCCACGCTCGCCTTCGAAACGTGCGTGCTCCACCGCAGGCTGAACTCGGACCTCCTGCTCGCGGCGGCGATCCTCCACGACGTGGGCAAGATCGAGGAGTTCGAGCTGGGGGCTGAGATCGCGCTGAGCGAGGCGGGCGCGCTGGTGGGGCACGTGGCGCTCGGCCAGCAGCTTGTGAGCGAGTGGGCGGGCCGGCTGGAGGGCTTCCCGGACGCCAAGCTGCACGCGATCTCCCACTGCATGCTGGCCCACCACGGGCCCGACGCACTGCCGGGCCGGCAGTTCCGATCGCCGGAGGCGCTGGCGCTCTATCGCCTGAACGCCCTCGACGCAGGCGTCAAGGGCGCCCTGGAGCACGGGCTTTAGGTCGAAGGATCCCGCTCGGGGCTTGTGTTAGCGGGCTCCCCTGCCGACACAAGGGGGGACGTGTCCGAGCAAGAGTCGAGTCCCGCGACCGCCCAGGCGGAGGCTGTCGAGGAGCTGCTGCGCCAGCTCGTCGATGCCCGCTTCGTGCTGACGGATCGCGACGGCGCCGTAACGCGCTGGAGCCGGCCCGCAGAGGAGCTCTTCGGCTGGCCCAGCGCCCGCATGCTCGGGCGCCCGCTCGTCGAGACGCTTGCGGTGGCCGGCGACCTTCCCGAGTTCGGCGGAGTCGTCCAGACCGTGGCTCGCCGCAAGGACGGCACGGAGATCGAGCTGAAGCTCACGCTCGTCCCGGTCGGGATGAGCCAAAGCCTCGAGTTCAACGGCTTCCTAGAGGCGCTCGAGATCGCAGCGCCGCGCGGGAACGCCCTTCAGCAGCTTCAGCGCAGCCACCGCACCGTCGTCGACTGGGTCAACGCCGCGATGCGCGGCGAGGCGCGGTTGGAGGAGGAGGACCTCGCGGCCGGCACGATCGTCGCGTTCCGGCCGCTGGTCGAGCTGCCGGTACCCGTGTCCCCGGAGGAGGAGCCCGCGGAGGACGTCGCCACCGAGGCGACGGCCGTCGCCGCCGGCCAGATTGCCGATGCCGTCGAGGCCGCGCTCGGGCGCTCAGACGACCTGGAGCGCGCCCTCGAGGGCACGACGGCGGAGCTCGAGGAGACGCGCGGCGAGGCTTCGCGGGCGGCCGCGCGCATCGCGGAGCTCGACAACGAGCTCGCGGACACTCGGCGGGTGCTCGACGAGATGCGCGCGCAGGGCGAGGAGGCCCGCGAGGAGCGGGAGCGGACGCGCAGCACGCTGGCCGAGACGCGCGAGCTGGCCGAGCGGCTCGAACGCGAGCTCGCCGGCACCCCGCAGGCACAAGAGCATCTGAGCGCGCAGCTCGAGGAGACGCGCGCCACGCTCGCCGAGCTGCGCGCAACGCGCGAGAAGGTGGACGCGATCGAGGCCGAGCTGACGAAGGAGCGGGCCGCTGGCGTGGAGCGCCGCCGGCTCGAGTCCGATCTGCGCGACACGCGCGCGCGGGTCGAGCAGCTCGAGACCTCGCTGGCCGAGGCGCGCGAGCGCCCTGAGGGCGAGGACGAGCTCGGGGCGACCCTGACGCAGGTGCGCGAGCGTGTCGAGGCGCTCGCCCGCGAGCTGGCCCGCGTCCGGGAGGACGGAGCAAGCACGGAGCTCGGCGACCTGCGTGACCGGCTCGCCGCGCTCGAGGTCGGCGACGCTCAGCCCGCGGGCGAGCTGCGCGCCGAGCTCGAGCGCACCCACGCGAAGCTCGAAGAGCTGGCAGGCGCGGTCGCCGCGGCCACGGACGCGCCGGACGATCGGCTGGGCGCCGAGCTCGAGGCCGTGCGGGCGAAGCTGGAGGCGCTCGCGGGCGAGCGGATCGAGGAACACCGCGAGCTCGCCGGCGAGCTCGCCGACACCCATACACAGCTCGAGGCGCTTCAGCGTGCGGTGAGCGACGGGCACGAGCGCGCCGACGAGGCGCGGACGCTGCTCGTGGACGTCCGCGAGGAGCTGGCCGAGCTGCGCGCCGCGAGCGTCCGCACCGGACCGGCAGGGTCCGACGGCGGTGACGGGAGCGCACAGCTCTCCGCCGAGGCGATCGCCGCGGTCGAGCGGTTGGCCGCGCGCGCGGAGCAGGCGGCCGACGCCGCCCGCAGCCACTCCGCACGGGCGTCCGACGCCTCCGGCGAAGCCGAGGCACGTGCGAGCCGCGCGGCGGAGTCCGAGTCGGCCGCCGCCGCCCAGGCGGTGCGTGCCGCCGACGCGGTGACCGGGATCGAGGAACGCATCGGCCGGGCGGAGGAATCGCTCAGCAGCGTCGAGCACGCGATGGCGGCGGTGGAAACGCACGCGTCGCGTGCAAGCGAGATCGTGAGCGCAGTGGAGGCGCATGCAGGACAGGCCGCGGAGGCCGTCTCGGCCGCGGAGGCGCACGCCGGCCGCGCCGAGCAGGCCGCGCTCGGCGTCCGCGACGACGCCGACCGCGCGGCTCAGGCGGTGACCGAGCAGCGCGAGGGCGCCGAGCAGGCCGCCGCGCGCGCCGAAGCGGCGGCGCGGAACAGCGGCCGGGTCGAGGAGACCGCCGCGGCCGTTCAGCGCGACGCCGAGCGCGTGGATGAGGCCGCGAGCCGGGCGCAGGCTGCGGTCCAGCGGAGCGCCGAGGTGGCCGGGGAGGTCGAGGCACAGCTCGCCCGTGTGGACGAGCGCGCCGCCGGGGTCGAGCGGCAGGCCGAGCGCGCCGAGGCCGCGGTGACCGCCGCCGAGCGTCACATGACGCGTGCCACCGAGGCGGCCCGCACGGCCGACCGCCATGCCGGGCGCGCGGGCGAGCAGGCCGGCGCCGTCGAGGAGACGTCTCGCAAGCTGGCCGACGCGGCCGCTGCCGCCGAGCGCCAGGCCGAGAAGGCCAGTGAGGCCGCGGAGGCGGCCGAGCAGGCGGCCGGCGCGGCACGCCAGGCGGCCGACGAGGCCGGCGCCACGGCGCACGGCCACCGCGAGGAGCTACGCAGGATCAGCCGCTACGAGGCGCACGCGGCCGCGCAGCCGGCGCCTCCCGCCGAGAGCGACGGCAAGCTGCCGCCGCCGTCCTTCGGGGGGAACGGCGGGGATCCGGCGCCCGCGCCGGCGCCGGCGCCAGAGACCGCGCGCAGGCCGCTACTCGCGAAGCGCGACACGGGGCCGACGCGCCACCCGCGCTCCGGCTTCGACGACGTGAAGACGCCAATGGCGAAGATCGGCCTAGACGGCCGCTTCCACGAGCTCAACGGGGCGTTCTCGGACCTCGTGGGCTACAGCGAGGGCGAGTTCCAGCAGGCAGTGTGGCCGCCGGTGATGGACCGCGCGAACCTCGAAAAGCACCGCGAGCAGATCAAGGACATGCTCGCCGGGACGATCCAGTCCGCCGAGGTGAAGACCGGCTACGTGCACGCCCAGGGCCTTCTGGTGCCGATCGTCGGAACGATCACGCTCGTCCGCGAAGGCGGCGAGGCCGCGCACTTCCTGCTCCAGACCACGGCCTAGGGCAAGCACCGGGCGGTGCCCGGCGCGCGGCCATGTCATCCTCAGCCGTCGTGATTCCGGACGGCGGCATGCTGCCGTGGCTCGAGCGGCTGCGCGAGGACATCCCCGACCTCGAGCCGCTCGACGCGCACACTCACATCGGGTCGAATGACCCGGATGGCTACCGCTGCAGCCGCGAGCAGCTCACCGGCGCGCTCGAGCACATCGGCGCGCGCGCGTTCGTCTTCCCGATGCACGAGCCCGACGGCTACCCGGCCGCGAATGACATGGTGATCGACGAGGCGGAGGCCGCCGGCGGCCGGCTGTTCCCCTTCTGCCGTCTCGATCCCGCCGCCGACCCCCTGGCCGAGGCCGAGCGCGCGCTCGCCCGCGGCGCGCGCGGGATCAAGCTGCACCCGCGCGCTGAGCAGTTCACGCTCGACCACCCGGCACTCGAGCCGGTCTTCGCGCTTGCGAGTGAGCGGCGGCTCCCGGTGCTCGTGCACGCGGGACGCGGGATACCCGCGCTGGGCAGGCACGCCGTCCAGGCTTGCGAGCGCCACCACGGCATGCGGCTGATCCTGGCCCACGCCGGCATCTCGGACCTCGCGTGGATCTGGCGCGTGGCGCAGGAGCGGCCGAACCTCTTCTTCGACACCTCCTGGTGGTCGCCGGCAGACGTGCAGGCGCTCTTTGCCCTCGTCCCGCCCGGACAGATCCTGATGGCGAGCGACGCACCCTACGGCTCACCCACGTGGGCGACGGTGATGGCGGCGCGCAACGCGCTCCAGGCCGGCCTGGACGCCGACCGGACGCGTGCAGTCGTGGGCGGGCAAGCGCTCCGGCTCGTGAACGGCGAGGAGCCGCTCGACCTCGGCCCAGCGCCCGGCGCCGACGGCCTGTCGCGCGACCCGCTTCTCGACCGCGTCCACTCCTTTCTCATGAGCGCGCTCGGCCAGATGTTCCAGGGGGTCGAGCCTGCGGAGACGCTGGCGCTCGTGCGGCTGGCCTGCGAGGTCGGCGACGGCGCACCCCAGGCACCGGTGTGCCGGTGGGTCGTGGCGTTGCTGGAGGAGCGCGAACGCTACTCGCCCGAGGGGGACGGCCGCCCGGCCCGCTTCGCCCCCGGTCTGCACTTCATGATCGGCGCGCTTGGCGTCGTGCGGACCCCGGACGTGCCGCTGCCCGAGTTTCCCGCCCCAGCGGCCGGGTAGGTCACGCCGAGGGCCATCCGGAGCCCCGCGGCGGACCTGTGGGGACGTTGCCGGGATACGGTTGGCCCCTCTGGGGTCAGGCGACCTCGCGAAGCGCCTCGAGCTCGCGGCGCATCGCGAGGCGCTTGAGAGCGCGCGACTCGATCTGGCGCACCCGCTCGGCCGACAGCCCCAGCCGCCGGCCGGTCTCGCGTAGCGGCTGCGGCTCGTCGCCCTCCAGCCCGAACCGAAGCCGGATCACGTCGCGCTCGGTCTCGGGCAGCTCCTCGATCGTCTGGCGGAGCAGCTGTTCCGAGAGACTCACCTCGACCTCGTGGTCGACCGGCGGCGCTCCGCCCTCGAGCAGGTCGCCGAGCGCCGTGTCGCCCTCCTCGCCCACCGGCCGGTCGAGGCTCGTGACCGTCCGGGCCGCGTCGCGCACTTCCTCGACCTGGTCGAGCGGCAGCTCCGCCTCGCGAGCGATCTCGTCGTCGGTCGGCTCGCGCCCGAGCTTCGCCGAGAGCTCCCGCTCCGCCCGTACGATCTTGCGCTCGCGCTGGCCGATGTGCACCGGGATGCGAATCGTACGCGCCTTGTTGGCCAGTCCACGCTGGATCGCCTGGCGGATCCAGAAGGTCGCGTACGTCGAGAACTTGTAGCCCTTGCGCCAGTCGAATTTCTCGGCAGCGCGGATCAGCCCGAAGATCCCCTCCTGGATCAGGTCGAGCAGCGACAGCTCCTGCCCCTGGTACTTCTTCGCGATCGAGACCACCAGCCGGAGGTTCGAGTTGATCATCCGCTCCTTGGCCTCGAGGTCGCCCTGCTCGATGCGCTTCGAGATCTCGACCTCCTCGGCCGCGGTGAGCAGCGGGTAGCGCCTGATCTCGTTGAGGAAGAGCTGGAGCGCGTCCGTGGTGGCCGCCACCAGCTCCCCGTTGCGGAAGGAGGTGGGCTCCACGCCCGCGCGGCCGCAGTCGTCGCCGATGTCGATGCCCTGCGCCTCGATGT
The DNA here is from genome assembly GCA_035641775.1 of Thermoleophilaceae bacterium. Classification (GTDB taxonomy): domain Bacteria; phylum Actinomycetota; class Thermoleophilia; order Solirubrobacterales; family Thermoleophilaceae; genus JACVRW01. The sequence continues at coordinate 1,178 of DASQTS010000288.1, read as the reverse complement.
GCGACTCGAGCGCGTCCACGTCGTCGTCGGCCAGCTCGAGAGCTTGGACCAGCTCGTCGAGCTCCGACACGTTGATGCAGCCGCGCTCCTCGCCGCGAGCGATCAGCGCCACCACCTCTGCTCGTGAGGTGAGCTCCTGCGGCACGGCCCGCATGCTACGCCGCGGCGGCGCCCGCTGCGGAGAGGCGGTCGAGCGAGCGCCGGAGCAGCCGCGAGACGTGCATCTGCGACACGCCGACCTGCTCGGCGATCTCCGCCTGCGTGAGGTCCTCCTCGAAGCGCAGGCGGAGTATCAACCGTTCGCGCGCGGGCAGCGCCTCCAGGGTGCCGCGCAGCGTCTCGCCGATCTCGACGAGCTCGTACCCGTGCTCCTCCTCGGACAGCGAGTCGGCGAGCGTCCAGCTCTCCTCCTCGCTGGCACTCGGCCGCGGCGCGTCGAGCGAGACGGCCTCGTACGCCGTGGCGGCCTCCATCGCCTCCAGCACGTCCTCGACCGGCGCGCCCACCGCGGCGGCCACATCGCGCGGCGTGGGCGGGCGCCCGAGCTTGGCGGGAAGCGCGCCGAGCGCCTCGCCGACCTTCAGGACGAGCTCCTGGGTGGCGCGCGGGACGTGAACGGACCAGCCCTTGTCGCGGAAGTGGCGCTTGATCTCGCCCAGCATCGTCGGGACGGCGTAGCGCGTGAAGCCGTTGCCGCGCTCGGGTTCGTAGCGGTCGACGGCCTTGATCAGGCCCACGCACGCCACCTGGACGAGGTCCTCGAGCGGCTCCCCCGCGTGCCTGTATCGTGACGCGAGCTGGCGCGCCAGCGGCATGAACCGGACCACCAGCTCATCGCGGGCGTCCAGGTCCCCCTCGCAGTGATACCGCTTCAGGAGTCGGTCGTCCTCGAGCCTCCGTGCCTCGGGAGACTCAGCCGCCGGCTCCCCCAACAGGACGGCTGGTGTCACGCGTCACATATCACCCTTTCGGACAATTGTGAAACCTGCTGGGGTGGTCAGCCGACCGCGGATGCGTCGTCCACCATCTCGAGCCGCTCCTCCAGGCGGGTGATGGCGAACACGCGCTGCACCGGCTCGGGACCGCGCACGATCACGACGCGGCGGCCCGATTCGCGGGCGCGCTCGTCGGCGGTGACGAGGCAGCGCAGGCCCGTCGAATCCAGGAAGGTGAGGCGC
>DASQTS010000287.1:0-3818 GCA_035641775.1 Thermoleophilaceae bacterium | reverse complement strand
CGGGCACGATCACGACGAGGAGGACTACGTTGCCGATCCACCAGAGGGTCATCGCGGCCTCCTCTCGGCGACGACGGCCGCCTTGGCGGCGATGCCGGGCATCGCGCCGATGATCACGTCGAACTGGCCGTTGATCGCCTTCACGGCCGGCTCGAGCGGGCGCAGGTGCTCGGACTCGACCGTCTCGAGCGCGTCCGCGAGCGTGGCCAGGTCCTTCGAGGTGGACTCGAGCCCGCTCCGGACGCGGATCAGCGCGACCGCCACGACCGCGACCGCGACGACCGCCAGCAGGACGCTCAGCAACACGAGCAGGTCGGTGTCAGTCATGACTCGTCGTATCCGTCGGTGAGGGCGCTCATGTAGCGATCCTGCACCACCGCCTCGTCCACGATCTGACCCAGCACGGGCGCGGTCGCCTGGAGCTTGGGGATGTGGGCCGTGTTGCCGGCGACCTTGCCCGCCACCTCGAGCAGCGAGCGGGCCGAGCGGCCGATGTCGTCGACCGTCTTCACCAGGATGGCGAGCAGCGCGGCGACGATCAGCGCGGCCACCAGCCCGATCCCCAGCGAGATGGCCCAGAGCGTGTTTCCCGACACCGCGAGGCTCACTTGCCCACCGCCACCTTTCGCAGCGCCCGCGCCGAGTGCAGTATGCGGAGGCCCGAGTCGTTGATCCGGTCGATGCCGGCCAGCTCCTCGGTCTGGGCGCGGACCGTCTCCACGCCCTCGACCGCGCCGCTCGCCTGGGCGGCGATGCGCCTCGCGAGCAGCACGACGGTGATCACGATCGCGGCCGCGACCGCGATCACGACGATCCCGAGCGCCAGCCCGATCCACCAGCCGGTGGACGCGGCTACCACGTCAAGCCTCCAAGCGACACGCGAGCCTCCTTGCGATAACGGGCTACGTGGTCACTCTAACCGGAGGTAAGTTCCTCCGCGAGTGCGTTTACGCCGCTTCTTCTTCGCGCGCCTGCTCGCGTGCGCCGAAGAAGGCCGCGGCCGCTATGCCGCGGTCGAAATCGGACCAGGAGGCGCCGTCGGCCAGGGTCTTCTCGATGCGGTCGAAGCTCCCGAGGTTGCCGCCGAGGTTGTCCACGAAGTGGACGAGGGTGGCCTCGCGCGTGCACGGCACCACCGGGCTGCCGTGCTCGAGCTTGCCGTGGTGGCTCAGCACGATGTGGAGGAGGCGCTCGGCGTCGGCCGAGGGGAACCCGTCGATCCGCTCGATCTCGCGGCGGACCTTGTAATAGCCAAGCGGGATCTCGCCGAGGAGCTTGCCGCGGTCGGTGAGCTCGATGGCGCCGTTGCGACTGGCGTAGACCTCGGTCTTGCCGATGTCGTGGAGGAGCGCGCCGGTCACCGCCAGGTCGCGGTTCACGCCCCCGCGGAACGGCCCGCGCGCCAGGACGCTGACGCCCTGGGCCACCGAGAGGCAGTGCTCCAACAGGCCGTGGCGGTAGGCCTGGTGGTAGTACTTCGCCGCCGGCGCGACGTGATACGCGGCGCCCGTCTCAGTCGAGCGGTCGATCAGCCGGGCGAGCAGCGCGCGCAGGTGAGGGGTGTCGATCGTCTCGACCAGCGCGTCGAGCTCCGCCGCCATCTGCTCGTACGGCACCGGGGGCGCCTCGACCAGGTCGGCAAGCTCGTACTCGCCGTCGATCGCCGCCCTCATCCGCTTCACGGTGAGCGACGCCCCGTAGCGCTCGTCGACGGCATACCGCCCGAGCACCCGGATCACCGCGCCGGCCGGGCAGAGCGGCGCGAGCGCCTCCACCTCGTCCCAGATCACCGCCTCGACGGACCCGGTGGTGTCGCCGAGCTGCAGCTTCAGGAAGGGCTCCCCGTTGCGACGCTGCCGCCGCGTGTGCGCGCGCACGACGAACACCTCGTTCACCTCCTGGCCGTCGGCCAGCTCGCGTACGAAGCACCTAGTGGGGGTCAGCGACGTCTGCTCCATCGGGATTGCCAAGGTAAGGGCGGACCCGGACGGTTTAGCCTGCGTCGCATGGGCGTGCTCGTGGCCGGCGGCACAGGTGCTCTGGGGAGCGCGGTAACCCGCGAGCTCGTCGAAGCCGGGCACCGGTGCGCCCTGACCTGGGTGGTGGACAGGGAGCTCGAGCGGGCCCGGGCGGAGCTCGGCGACTCGGTCGCGTTCGTCAACGCCGACCTCCTCGACCCCGAGGGCGCGGCCCGGGCCGTGGAGGCCGTTCCGGACCTCGAGGCCGTGGTGGACCTTGTGGGCGGCTTCGCGATGACCGGCCTCGTGCATGAGACCGACCCCGCCGAGTTCGACCGGCTCCTGCGCCTGAACCTCGCCCCGGCCTTCAACCTCGCGCGCGCAGCGATGCCGCGGCTCGTGGAGCGCGGCGGCGGCGCGTTCGTGGCCGTCTCGGCGCGCGCCGCGCTGCGGCCATTCAGCGGGGCGGCCGCCTACATCACCGCAAAGGCGGCCGTGCTTGCCTTCGTGCAGGCGCTCGACGCGGACTACCGCTCGCAGGGAATCCGGGCGAACGCGATCCTGCCGAGCGTGATTGACACGCCGGCCAACCGGGCCGGCCAGCCCGACGCCGACTACTCGAAGTGGGTCGCGCCCGGGGAGATCGCGCGCGTGGTGCGCTTCCTCGTCTCCGATGACGCGCGCGTGACGAGCGGGGCCGCGATCCCGGTCTACGGGCGCGCGTAGTAGTCGAGCGCGCGCCGGCCGAGCTGCTTGGTGACGCCGCCGTTCTGGATGGCGCCGAGCGGGGCGCCGACGAACGGGATCAGGCGGCCGGCGTAGCGCCGGACCAGGCGTCTGGCCATGTACCTCGCGAGCTTCAGGTGGAGGGCGTCGGTGTCGCGCCTCGAGAGCGCCTTTTCAACCATCGCCTGCGCCATTCGTTTGCCTACGCCGTCGAGCGCCTCGCGCGCGTCCGCGGGCGTGTCGTAGAGCCCCTGGAGGGCCAGGTACTCGGCGGGCCGCATCGGGTGCCTGGGGTCGTAGCCGTAGGCGGCCGCGATGTAGAACACCATGCGGCTCTGGATCCACAGCAGCGCGACGATGTCGGGCGCCGCCGTGATCGCTCCGCCGACGCCGAGCGCCCCGCCCTCGAGGCGCGCGAGCCGGACGTGCTTCTTGAACGCCACGCGCGCCAGCTCGTCCGGCGTGTGGCCGGGCCCCGCGATGCGCACCCACTCATCCGCCTGCGGCGCGAACCGCTCGGCGGCCGCTAGGGCGATGAGCTCGGGCGCGCGGTCGGGGGCCGCGAGCAGCTGGTTCCATAGGGCCTTTGGCGGCCGCTCGACGCGCTCGATCTCGGTGGTTGCCTCCACCGGCCGGAGGGTACCCGTCGTCCATGGGAATCCTCGACGACGACATGAAGGCCGACCGTGAGCAGCTGATCGAGATGCTCACGAAGGCGTACTGGATGGAGATCGAGACCGTGATGAGCTACATCACGAATTCGATCAACCCGGACGGCGTCCGCGCGCAAGAGATCATCGAGTCCCTCCAGCAGGACATCGAGGAGGAGCTCGGCCACGCGCGCGATTTCGGGGCCCGCATCAAGGAGCTCTACGGCGTGGTGCCGGGGTCACTCGACTTCCAGGCGGAGCAGAACTACCTCCAGCCGCCGAACGAGCAGACCGACATCGTGCACGTGATCAAGGGCGTGATCGAGGCCGAGTCCGGCGCGATCGACCACTACAACCAGATCATCGAGTTCTGCGAGGGCCGCGACCCCGTCACGCAGGACATGGTGATCACGATCCTGCGCGACGAGGAGGGCCACCGCCGGCTGTTCGAGGGCTTTCTCCGCGAGTACAAGGCGGAGGGGCT
>DASQTS010000286.1:0-3028 GCA_035641775.1 Thermoleophilaceae bacterium | reverse complement strand
TGCCACCGGCGTGCGCACGCCGGACCTCGGCGGGCACGCCGCCACGAGCGAGTTCACCGCCGAGGTGATCTCCCGCGTGCGCACGAAGATCGAGATCTGGGCCTCCCTCTAGGCCTTCTTCCGAGCGGCCCGGGCGCTCTTCCCCACCGGAAGCCCGGCCGAGGCGCGCTGCGGCTCGCGCAGGTGCCGCCGCCGGCGCGACACGTAGTCGCGGCGCTGCAGGTAGAGGGTGAGCACGCCTGCCAGCACGATCGCGGCGAGGTTGAGCCCGAGCTGCCCCGCTGCGCCGCCCATCTCCTCCCAATTGCCGTAGGCCGCCGCGACGCCGATGTTCGAGGCAGCCGGGATGGTCACGACGGAGATGAGCACCCCGATGAGTGCGCCCGACTTCGCGCTCGTCAACGACAGGATCCCGGCCACGCCCGCGACAAAGCCCACGAAGAACGAGAAGAAGTCCGGGTCCGAGATGAAGCCGGTGAGCTCGTTGTCCGAAGCGACGAAGTCGTTCGGAGTGAGTCCGGTGCCCCTGAAGATCACGGTGGCCACGAAGGCCAGCGCGATTCCCACCGGGAACCCCACGCCCAAGGCCATCAGCGAGCGCCGCGCGAAGTCCGCCCTCTTCTCGACGAGCGCGACCGAGAGCCCCGCGAGCGGCCCGAACTCCGGGCCCACGACCATGGCGCCGACGATGAGGATCGGCTGATCGAGCAATAGCCCGACGGCGCCGATCTGCATGGCGAGCACCATGTATGCGACGAAGCTGACGAGAGCTCGGTGTTCTCGCTGGTGCGCTGCTCGACCTCTTCCCAGACGACGGCATCGGAGGGCAGTCCGGGCGCGGCCTTCTCCGCCTCGTCAGCCGCGTCGGACATCGAGATGTCGTGTGCTCTACGGCGATCGAGCCCACGCGCGGGATCTCGAGCTCCTTCAGGTCGCCGAGTATCACGCTGGCGTCCTCCCGCGCGACATCGCACAGGATCACGTCTCCGGGCGGCTTCGTGGCGGCCCCGTGGAGGTGGACGATGTTGAGCACGGCCTCCGACCCGCTCAGGACCTCGAGCGCCTGGTGCGCCACGTCCTCCGGCGCGACGATCCGCACGTGGATCATGCGGAGTACTTGCCCATTCCTGCCCGCACTTCGTCCGGGATCTCCTTCTTCTCGGAGGTGTGCGGGTCGATGAAGACGTGGCGGAGGTCGGCCTCCGCGAGCACCGCGCCGTCGGACACGCGCTCGGCGGTGAGCGCCGTCATCGACGATGTCGTGCCGATCCGCGTGACACGCGCGACGAGGTCGAGCTCGTCGTCGAAGCGGGCAGAGTCGCGGTAGCGGATGTTCGCCTCGGCGACCATCGCGTCGGTTCCGTTCGCGATCATCCCGGCGTAGCCACCGCCGAACGCCTCGCGCCAGAGCTCGGTCATGGCCACGTCGAAGTACATCAGGTAGTTCGCGTAGAAGACGACGCCCTGGCCGTCGCACTCGTTGAACCGCACTCTGATGCGGTGGCGGAACGGCTGGGCCACGCGCGGGAGCCTACTTGCAAGGGAAGTTGCAGCAAATGGGCACTTCCATCCGATGCCGGCCGTACCTTCTCGAACGCATGTTCCCCCGGCTCCGAGAGCAGATCGGCACGGCGCTCGACCTCATCGTCGAGTTCTCCACCTTGGGCGAGTACTGCCTGGCGGTGGACGCAGCCGGCGCCGCGAGCGCCCCCGTCGACGCTCCGAGCCAGGCACCGCAGATGGGAGGCGCAGGCCCTTCGGCACTGCGTGCTGCGGTCCGCCGAACCGTCGCGGGTGGGGCGACCGGCACAGCGCCGGTCGCGACCCCCGCGGCCGGGCGGCTGCGCGAACGGCGGCCGCGCTCCGAGTGCACACGGCGGCCGGCGCCGGCGCACGAGCAGCTCTGCCTCGCGGTTTAGGGAAAGGCCGCCCTTCAGTGTTGTCGTTCGAAGACGCCGCGGCGGCCCAGCTCCGATCTGAACCAGCGGAGCGGTTCCGGGTTCTTGCCCTCGGTGCCGCCGTCCAGCTCCACGAAGCGCAGGAAAAGGCCGACGTCCGGGATCCGGTCCAGCATCTCGTTCAGCGCGTGCTCGTCGGGGCGGCCGGTACGCCGCATCTTTCGCCAGATGTTGTAGGGGCGGTCGTGATGCTCGATCGCGGCGAGCAGGCGCTCATCGGCGGTGTAGCCCTCGGCGAACCGGCGGGCTCGCATGGCGTGGTGGTTCTCGCCCGTGCGTGGGAGCCAGTTCTTCACCTTGTACTTCAGCGCATCGTGGACCAGGGCGAGGAACCGCAGGTCCTCGCGCCGGCGGCCGGTCTCGCCCCACCTCTCGAGCGTCCGCAGCAGGTCGGCAACGTGCTCGCCCACCGCGCCCTCGGGGTGGCCGCGCCGCGGCTTCCCCCACGCCAGGCCCTCCTGGAGCACGGGATCGGCCACGACCGCACGCTCGAGCTCCGTCTCGGGGGCGAAGCCGGGGACCGCGACGCTCAGTCGACGCGCTCCGCCGACCAGTGGTCGCCCTCGCGGGCGAGGACAACGCGGGCCTCCTCGCCGCCCTCGTCGACGGCGACGAAGTGAGCACGGTCCTGGTCCTTGCCCGGCCGGTCGTCCACCAGCACCAGGTGCATGCCGCCGTGAGCCCAACCGGGCCGGGAGTCGTCGAGAGCGCGCTGCACGGCCGCCTCCATCACGGTCCGGTCCCAGCCGCGGTCCGAGGCGCGCGCCTGCTCGAGCTGCGCGTCCGCCTCTGCCACGTGCTGCGCCCAGGTCGGCGCCTGCCGGCGGGCACGTGCGCGGGCGCCGAGGAACCCGAGCGCGATGAAGATCGCGAGCAGCACGCCGATGACGATGAGGACGATCGCGAGCGTGTCCATGTGGGCGCGGAGTCTAGGGAGGCGAACGAAGAAGGGCCGCCCCGAAGGGCGGCCCTGTGAAGAACGGCGGCGACCTACTCTCCCAGGGCCGCGAGGCCCAAGTACCATCGGCGCTGAGGGGCTTAACTGCTCTGTTCGGAATGGGAAGAGGTGT
>DASQTS010000285.1:0-5556 GCA_035641775.1 Thermoleophilaceae bacterium | reverse complement strand
CCGGTGTAGATGACCTCCATCCCAGCGTCGCGAAGGGCGCGGGCGATGATCTTGGCGCCGCGGTCGTGGCCGTCCAGGCCCGGCTTCGCCACCACGACGCGGATCTTCCGGCTCGACATGGCGGCGAGGTTACCCCGTGCGGACGCGACGGTGAACCGCTGCGCCGAGCAACAGCAGGAGTCCGCCCAGGATGAGCAGCGCACCGGAGTCCGCTCCGCTGTTCGGGAGCGTCGGGCCGTCCGACTGGGCGGCCTCGCCCGTGGCTCCTGTGCCCGCGGACTCACCGGAGCCTCCGCTCGAGTCCGGTGTGTCGCCCCCGCCGGTCTGCGCCCCCTGGACGACGACCGTGCCGCGCATGTTCGGGTGCGGCGTGCAGATGTACGAGAACGTGCCCGCCTCGTTGAAGGTGTGCGAGCGGCTCTCTCCGGCGGGGAAGATGCCCGTGTCGAACGCGCCGTTCGACGAGGTGGCCGAGTGGGGCGTGGGGCCATTGTTCACCCAGGTGACGGTGTCGCCCACGCCGACCGTGATCGTGCCCGGGCTGAAGTCGAAGTCGACGATGGTCACCGAGCCGCTGGCGGCAGCGAGGGCGGTCGGCTTGGGCTTGGGCTTTGGCTTCGGCGCCGTCTCCCGCTCGTCCGCCAGAACCTGGGGCTCGGGGGCAGGCGGAGCGGGCTCCGGCGCGGCCGCGGGGGCGGGCGCGAGCTCGGGCTCGGGCTCGGGAGCCGCCTGCTCGGCCGCCGCCGTCTCCGTTGGCGCCGGCTCCTCGCTCTCCTGCGCGAGCAGGCTCCCGGGCACGACGAGCGCAGCGATGAGCGCATAGACGGCAACGAGGAGGGCCAGGTGCCTCATTGAGCGGCGCACCCTAGTGGGTACGCGCCACCGTCGCCAGGTGTTCAGCTCTACTCGTCGCCGTCGCCGCGCGGTACGCGCTGGGTGAACTCGAAGCGCGCCGCGTGCACGCTGCCGTCGTCCAGCTTCAGGACGAACTCGCGGCAGCTGCCGGCCCACTTGCGCTCGGTCTTCCAGAGCATCCAGTAGCGACCGGAGCGGCGCGCGTAGCGGAACACGGGCTTCTTCGTCCCCGCCCGCGCGACCACTTCGGCGGTGCCGCGGCCGTCGCAGCGAACCGACTGCGGGTAGCCCGCGGCCTCGGGCCGCGCGCCCTGGTAGCCGTTCAGCGAGAACCGGATCGGCACCGGCATGCCGGCCATCCACCGGTTCGACTGCGGCAGGTTGGCCACCGGCGAGAGGAACCCGTCGAAGTCGTAGGCCACCGTGTAGTAGACGGTCCGCGAGTCGCTGTTGCCGGCCACGTCGCGCGTGCGCACCTGGAACGAATGCGGACCCGGCGTCGACGTGTCGATCGGCGCGCCGTTCGCGACGTCGCCCTCGCACGCCGTCACGCCCGAGCCGCCCTTCTGGTCCGTGCACGAGTACGCCGCCACGACGCGATCGCGCAGCCTGTAGACAGCCCCGTCGGCGGGCGTGGTCAGCTGGATCGCCGGCGCCGTCCGATCCACGACCGTGTACCGCACGGTCACCGACGCCGGGTTCCCCGCCACGTCGGTCGCCTCCACCGTGAAGCTCTTCTCGCCGATGCTCGAGGTGTCGACGTCGGCGCCGTTCGCCACGGTGCCGGCGCAGGTGGCGAGGCCCGAGCCGCCCTGCTCGTCCGCGCAGGAGTAGGCGGCCGGCACCCGCTCACCGAGCGCGTAGACCGCTCCGGAGGCCGGCGTGGTCAGGCCGATCGTCGGCGGCGTGCGGTCGACGACGGTGTAGGTGGCGTTCCTGACGACCACGTTGCCGGCGTTGTCGCGCCCCTCGACCCTGAACGTGTGCTCGCCGAGCGTGCTCGTGTCGACGGCGGCGGCGTGCGCGACCGGGCCGCTGCAGCTGTCGAGCCCTGAGCCGCCCGCCTCGTCGGCGCACGAGTAGTCCGCGAGCACGACCTCGTTGCGCTCGTAGACCGCACCGTGCACCGGCGAGTCGAGCGTCACCTGAGGCGCCGTCTCGTCGACCACCGTCACCGTGTGGGTCACGTCCGTCTGGTTGCCCGCCCCGTCTCGAGCGGTGACCGTCACCGAGACCTCACCAAGCGAGCTCGTGTCGAGCCTCGCGCCGTCGGCGTGGCTGCCGACGCAGGAGGCCAGGCCGGAGCCGCCTTGGTCCGTGCAGGAGAAGTCCACCTCGAGGTTCGCGTGCCGGCGCACCCGCTCGTTCTGCGCCGGTGTGCGCAGGTCGATGGTCGGCGGGGTCTGATCGCAGATCGTCGTCCCGGTCAGCGCGATCCGGTAGCTGCCCGGGACTCCCTGATGCCGGCCGTCCCAGCCGACGAGCGGGCCCTCGCCGCCGAACCCGGCCGCGTCGAACACGCCGTCTTCGTAGATCAGCGCGTCGGGCTCGGGGAAGATCTGTCCCAGCGCGCTCTGCGGGTCGTGGTTGTACTGGCTCACCCCGAGGAAGTACTCGCCGCCCGTCGTGGGCGAGAACAGGTGGTTGGCCGGCAGCAGCGACGCGTGCACCCGGACGGCGACGTCGTCGTTCGCGTACACGCCGTGCCCGTCCGCGCGAAAGAGGAAGAGCTGCGTATCCAGGCTGGTCGGCTCGGTCCCGCCAACGGTGCTGGCCGAGAAGGAGCTGCCATTGGTGAGGCAGATGCGGTACAGGTCCGCGTCGGAAGCGCTCTCGAAGCTGCCCGTGATCGCCGAGACGGAACCCGCGCCGAGGTCGTGCGCGCCCGCACGGAGATCGCCGGCGTCGCCCTGCTCGGACGCGGCGAATGCCCCGGGGGCCAGCCCAAGGGTCAGTGCGGCAATCAATGCTGAAACGGTGCTTCGGATGAGACGGGGTGTCACGGGTTCCTTTCCCGCGGCACGGAGGGAGTGGCGATTGCATCGGCCTCGGGCGTCTATCCCGTGAAAAACATCCGTCCAGGCTGGACGCAGCCTGACGCTAGAAAACGGGCGTTTCGGTGTAGGTCCCGAACACCCGCTGGAGCGACTCGACGATCTCGCCCTCGGTGGCGTGCGCCCGGGCGCAGTCGAGCAACGGCTCCATCAGGTTCACGTCCGCGGCCGCGGCCTCGCGCAGCGCGGACAGGGCGCCCTCGACGGCCTCCGAGTCCCTCTCCGCGCGCACCGCCTGAACCCGCCCGACCTGCTTGCGCTCGAGCTCGGGCGGGATGCGCAGGATCTCCGTCCTCGCCTCGTCATCCTGCCCGTAGCGGTTCACGCCCACGATGATCCGCTGCCCGCGCTCGAACTCCTCCTGGAGCCGGAAGCTCGCGTCCGCGATCTCACGCTGCGGATAGCTCTGCTTGATCGCCTCGACCATTCCGCCGAGCTCGTCGATCTTGCGGAACTCGGCATACGCCGCCTCCTCCATCCGATCCGTCAGCGCCTCGATGAAGTAGGAGCCTCCCAGCGGGTCGATCGTGTTCGTGACCCCGGTCTCGTGAGCGAGGATCTGCTGCGTGCGAAGCGCCACGCGCACGGCCTCCTCGGTGGGCAGCGCGAGCGCCTCGTCGTAGGAGTTCGTGTGGAGCGACTGGGTGCCGCCAAGCACGGCGGAGAGCGCCTCCGTCGCGGTGCGCACGATGTTGTTGAGCGGCTGCTGCGCGGTGAGCGAGACGCCGGCCGTCTGGCTGTGGAAGCGCATGAGGAGCGAGCGCTCGTCGCGCGCGCCGTACGTATCGCGGAGCTCGCGCGCCCAGATCCGGCGCGCGGCGCGGTACTTCGCGATCTCCTCGAAGAAGTCAATGTGCGCGTTGAAGAAGAAGGAGAGCCGCGGCGCGAACTCGTCCACCCCGAGCCCGCGCTCGATCGCCTGCTCCACGTACGTGAAGCCGTCCTTCAGCGTGAACGCCAGCTCCTGCTGGGCCGTCGAGCCCGCCTCGCGGATGTGGTAGCCGGAGATCGACACCGGATGCCAGCGCGGCATGCGGCCGGCGCAGAACTCGATCATGTCCGTCACGAGCCGCATCGCTGGGTCGATCGGGAAGCACCACTCCTTCTGCGCGATGTACTCCTTCAGGATGTCGGTCTGGATCGTCCCCGCGAGCTGCTCGGGCGGAGCGCCCTGGCGCTCGGCCGCCACGACGTAGAACGCGAGCATCACCGCGGCCGGGGCGTTGATCGTCATCGACGTCGAGACGTCGCCCATCGGGATGCCGGCGAACAGCGTCTCCATGTCGTCGAGCGTGTCGATCGCGACGCCCTCGCGGCCCACCTCGCCCTCGGAGCGCGAATGGTCGGAGTCGTGTCCCATCAGCGAGGGCATGTCGAACGCCGTCGAGAGCCCGGTCTGCCCGTGGTCGAGCAGGTAGCGGAAGCGCGCGTTCGTCTCCTCGGCCGTGCCGAACCCGGCGAACTGGCGCATCGTCCAGAGCCGACCGCGGTACATCGACGGGTACACGCCGCGGGTGAACGGATACTCGCCCGGGAAACCGATGCGCTCCTCGACCGGCCCCACGTCGTCCGCCGTGTAGAGCGGGGCGACCGGCTCGCCGCTCAGCGTGGTGAAGAGGGCGTCGCGCTCGGGCGTCCGCGAGAAACGCTCCCTGAACCAGCGCTCGGCGTCCGTCATCGCACGCGGCTCGACAGCCATCCCGGAACAGTTTAGGTGGGCCAAACCCCGCAACCTTCGTCGCGGTGGTGCGTTGGAGTCAACATGAAGCGCACTCTTGCCATTGCTACCGCCGGACTGGCGGCCTTCGTGCCGACCGCCGCGGCCACCCACCAGCCCAATCACCAGCCGGGGACCCAGGGGAATCTGACGATCGACGCGACGCCGGACACCGTGAGGTTCGGGCGCGCCGTGACGCTCTCCGGAAAGCTGACCGGCGCGAACAACGCGACAAGGCCGGTAACGATCGAGCACGATCCCTTCCCGTTCGACACGTTCACCCAGCTCGGCGCGACGAGCACGAACGCGACCGGCGACTGGAGCTTCGTTCATGACAGCCCGGCCGTGAACACGCGCTACCGCGCCCGCTCCGGTGGCAACGAGAGCCAGATCGTGACCGTGAGCGTTCGTCCGGCGATTAGCCTCAGGCTCAGCGACAGCACGCCAGACGTTGGCGAGCGCGTGCGCTTCTTCGGGCGGCTCTGCCCGGAGCACGATGGCACCAGGATCGCAATCCAGCGCCGGTTCGGACCGAACGACTGGCGAACTGTGCGGCGTACCACGCTCAAGGACATCGTCGGGAGCACCTGCTCGGGCTACTCGCGCAGGGTGCCCGTGAGGCGTGACGGCGCATACCGGGTGCGGTTCCGCGGAGACGCGGATCACGTCGCCGGCAACAGCCGCGTGCGGCGCGTGAACGTCGGCTAACGACGCAGAAGCATTGGGGGGCGGCGTCGCCGCGGCTTGCGCGCCCGCGCGGCTACGTAACCGCCGCCCCCTCCCACCAGCGCGACGCTGCCGACTGCCCCCGCCCACTTGAGGCGGCGGCCGAGCTTGTCGAAGCGCATGATGCGCCAGCCCTCCTGGCGCGCCACGCGCTCGAGCACGCGGTCCGGGTTCACCGCCACCGGGTGGCCGACGGCGCGCATC
>DASQTS010000284.1:0-4104 GCA_035641775.1 Thermoleophilaceae bacterium | reverse complement strand
CTGAAGGCGGCGCGGTGAGCGGCGGGATCCGGACCCCCGGCGTCGAGCGCATCCAGGACCCCGCCCCGCTGCCGCCGGACGAGGAGTTCGACAGGTCCCTGCGCCCCAAGCGGCTGGAGGACTTCGTCGGCCAGGAGCGCGTCAAGGAGCAGCTCGCGATCTTCATCGAGGCCGCCAGGGCGCGCGGCGAGCCGCTCGACCATGTCCTGCTCGCGGGCCCGCCCGGGCTCGGCAAGACCTCGCTCGCCCAGATCGTGGCCAACGAGCTCGGCGCCCGCCTCGTGGCCACGGCCGGCCCGGCGCTCGAGCGCAAGGGCGACGTGGCGAGCTACCTCACCGCGCTCGAGCCGAAGAGCGTCTTCTTCGTCGACGAGATCCACCGCCTCCCGCGCGCGCTCGAGGAGACCTTCTATCCGGCGATGGAGGACCGCCAGCTGCCGATCACGGTCGGCCAGGGCGCCGGCGCCGCGGTCGTCTCGCTTGACCTGCCCGCGTTCACGCTGATCGGGGCGACCACGCGCACTGGGCTGCTGACGACTCCGCTGCGGGACCGCTTCGGCGTGACTCACCGGCTCGAGCTGTACGGGCCCCAGGACCTGGCCAGGATCGTGCTGCGCTCCGCCGGCATCCTCGACGTGGAGATCGACACGGAGGGCGCCGAGGCGATCGCCGGACGCTCGCGCGGTACTCCGCGCGTGGCGAACCGCCTGCTCAAGCGCGTGCGCGACTTCGCCGAGGTGCGCGGCACCGGCCACATCGACGCCGGCGTCGCGGCAGAGGCGCTCGACCTGCTGGAGGTGGACGCCGCGGGCCTCGACCGCCTCGACCGCGAGATCCTCCGTGCCATCTGCGGCAAGTTCGGCGGCGGCCCGGTGGGACTGAGCACGCTGGCCGTCGCCGTGGGGGAGGAGGCGGACACGATCGAGGACGTCTACGAGCCCTATCTGCTCCAGCAGGGCTTCCTCATGAGGACCCCGCGAGGCCGCGTGGCGACCGACTCCGCGTTCGCCCATATCGGCCTCGAGCCGCCCCGCGGAAGCGGTCAGCGCCTGTTCTAACCTGAGCTTTAGGCAAGCGCCTACCCTTGACCCCTCATGCCGATCTTCATCTGCCCGAACTGCGGGAATCGCAGTGAGTCGTCCGAGCGCACCGCAGGGTTCCAGACCCGCGCGAGGAGCTGCAAGCGCTGCGGTTTCGGGTTCCTGTTCGAGCTGCTCGACGACTATTACCCGGCCCCAAATGCGGCCTTCTTCATCCTCGACCAGCAGGCCCGCCTCATCGGCACAGGACGGGGCGCCCGGGAGCTGACCGGGCTCGGTGACCTCGACGTGATCGGCCGTCCGGTGCAGGACGTTCTGAACCTGAAGTTCGACGCGGGCGACGACCACATCGCGACGGCGCTCGAGTGGGGGGTGCGGGTCCTCGACAAGCAGGTGGTCGTACACGCCGAGGGTGACCGCCCCGAATCGGCGAAGGCTGACATCTTCCCGGCTTACGACGACGACGGCGGCCTTCTGCTGGTGCTGACCCCGAAATGACCAACCGCGCGCGCAACTTCTCGATCCTGGCGGTCGTGATCCTGCTGCTCGGGGCGGCGGGCTACGTGATCGCCACGAAGGAGACGCGCCTGGGGCTCGACCTCAAGGGCGGCATCGAGCTCGTCTACCAGGGCCAGCCCACGCCGCAGGTGCCGGTCGTGACCCAGCAGGCGCTGGACGACGCCGTCGAGACGATCCGGAAGCGCACCGACGCGCTAGGCGTGTCCGAGCCGGAGATCCAGCGCTCCGGTCGCGACCAGATCTCAGTCGGGCTCCCGGACGTTCAGAACGCGGAGCGCGCGATCAACCAGGTGGGCTCCACGGCTCAGCTCCAGTTCTACGACTGGGAGCCGAACGTGCTCGGCCGCGAGCCGCCGGACGTGCCGTACGCCGGGTCGAAGGCGCTCTACGACGCGGCCGAGTTCGCGTCGAAGCAGGAGCCGAAGGCCGAGCAGGTCGACGTGCCCGAGGGCTCGGACATGACCCCGCGCGAGGCGGACCGGGCGAACGACACCACGAGTGGGGACCTGTACTACCTCTTCGGCCCGGACCGCTATCCGATCGGCCCGGACGGCCAGCCGCTCCGCGAGGGCGACTACGAGCCATCCACGAACTGCAAGTCGCTGCTCGCCGACTACGACGCCGGCGGCGGCCAGGCCCAGGAGTTCGCCAAGGGCACCGAGTGCCAGTCACAGCTCGAGGAGCTCGGCAACTCGGGCCCGCCGGCCGGCTCGATGGTGTTCAAGGTGCCGCGCGGAATCGTGATCGTGGAGGGCGAGCGCGCGCCCAACCAGTCGGAGCGGGTGCACCGCTACTTCGTGATCGAGGACGACGCGGAGCTCTCGGGCAAGGAGATCAAGAACCCCGAGCAGGGCTTCGATCCGAACACGAACGCCCCGCTCGTGAACATGGAGTTCACGGACACCGGGCGCGCGGCGTTCGCGGCGGTCACGAAGCGCATCGCGGAGCGCGGCCGTGACTGCGAGACGCTCGCGGGCGTCGACCCGAACTGCCCGAACCTGCCCCCGGGCTCGCCGCCGGACGACTACTTCCAGCGCTTCGCGATCACGCTGGACAACACGATCGTCTCGCTCGCGACGATCGACTACCAGGAGAACCCGGAGGGCATCGACGGCCGAACGGGGGCTTCGATCCAGAACATCGGCACGATCAGCGAGGCCCAGGACCTCGCCGAGAGCCTTCGCATCGGCGCCCTCCCGATCAACCTGAAGCTGATCTCGCAGACGCAGGTGTCGGCCACGCTCGGCCAGCAGGCGCTCGACCAGGGCCTCACCGCGGCCGCCGCGGGCCTCGCGCTCACGATCCTGTTCCTGCTCATCTTCTACCGCGTGCTCGGCGCGGTCGCGACCGTGACGCTGCTCTTGTACGCGGCGTTCCTGTTCGCTCTCGTGAAGCTGATCCCGATCACGCTCACGCTCCCAGGCATCGCGGGAATGGTGCTCACGCTGGCGGTGGCGGCCGACGCCAACATCGTCATGTACGAGCGAATAAAGGAGGAGGTGCGCGCCGGGAGGTCGGTGCCGGCCGCCATCTCCGCGGGTTACGCGAAGGCGCTCCGGACGATCATCGACGCGAACGTAGTGACGATCGGCGTGGCGTTCATCCTGTTCACGCTCGCGACGGCGGGCGTGCGCGGCTTCGCGTTCACGCTCGGAGTCGGCACGCTCGTCTCGCTATTCACCGCCGTGCTGGCAACATCGGCGATCCTCGGCTCGCTCGCGCGGACGAGGCTGCTCCGGCGGCCGAGCGCGCTCGGCGTCGCCACCAAGGAGCGCGCGGGCTGGAAGTTCGACTTCATGGGCAACGCGCGCTGGTTCTTCTCGTTCTCGGGCGTGATCCTCGCCGCCGGCGCGATCGCGATCTCCACGCTCGGGCTGAACTTCGGCATCGACTTCGAGTCGGGCACGCGGATGACCGCGCCGCTCCAGCAGGAGGCGAGCGTGGACGAGGTGCGCACCACGCTCGAGCCGCTCGGGTACGCCGACGCCGAGGTGCAGGCGGTCGAGGACCCCGAGCTCGGCGAGAACATCGTGCAGATCGAGGTGGCGCAGCTTGACCCGGGCGAGGTGAACGAGGTCGAGGCGGCTCTGAACGACGACTTCGGCGTGAGGAGCGACGACTTCTCCACGCAGTCGGTCGGCCCGACCTTCGGCGAGCAGATCGCCCGCACCGCGGTCCTCGCGGTGATCGCGTCGCTGCTCCTGATCTCGCTCTACATAGGCTTCCGCTTCGAGTGGAAGTTCGCAGTGCCCGTGCTGATCGCGCTGGCGCACGACCTCCTGATCACGGCCGGCGTCTACGCGCTGTTCGATCGCGAGGTGACGACCGCCACGGTCGCCGCGCTGCTGACGATCATGGGGTACTCGCTCTACGACACGGTCATCGTGTTCGACCGAATACGCGAGAACGTGCCGCGCATGCCGCGGGCCACGTTCTCGCAGATCGCGAATCGCTCCATGTCGGAGGTCTTCACACGATCGCTCGCGACGAGCTTCGTGGTGCTGATGCCGGTCGGCTCGCTGCTCCTCTTCGGCGGCGACACGCT
>DASQTS010000283.1:0-2852 GCA_035641775.1 Thermoleophilaceae bacterium | reverse complement strand
GCTGAACCTCGTGCTGAAGGCCGACGTGGCCGGCTCGCTCGAGGCGCTCGCCGACGAGATCGTCCGGCTGCCGCAGGACCAGGTGCAGGTGAACATCATCCGCGAGGGCGTGGGCGGCATCGCCGAGTCCGACGTGATGCTCGCTGCGGCCTCCGACGGCGTGATCATCGGCTTCAACGTGCGGCCCGTGGGCAACGCCGCCCAGGTGGCCGACCGCGAGGGCGTCGAGATCCGCACCTACTCGGTCATCTACAACATCGTCGGGGACCTGCGCGCGGCGATGGAGGGCCTGCTGGACGCCAAGGAGGTCGAGGAGGCCGTCGGCACCGCGGAGGTGCGCGCGACCTTCAAGGCCTCGCGCGTCGGCACGATCGCCGGCTCGTACGTCACCGACGGCGTCATCCGCCGCGGCGCTCAGTGCCGGCTGGTGCGCGACGGCACGGTCGTCTACGACGGGCGTATCGGCTCGCTGCGACGCTTCAAGGACGACGTCCGGGAGGTGGCCGCCGGGATGGAGTGCGGCATCGTGCTCGAGAACTACCCCGATCCGAAGGAAGGGGACGTGATCGAGGCCTACGAGATCCGGCAGGTGGAGCAGACGCTCGGCTGAGGGCCGTGAGCTTCGTCTGCCTCCTCGAGATCCACCTCCACTTCCCGGACAACGGAAGCCTGAAGGGAAAGCGCAAGGAGCTGAGCTCGCTCAAGACGCAGCTGCAGCGCCGCTTCGGCGCGGCCGTCGCGGAGACCGATCACCACGAGCTCTGGCAGCGGTCGGAGCTCACCGCGGCGCTGGTCGGGCGGGATGTCCCCGATTTGAGTTATAGGGCCGCGGCTCTGGAGCGATACGTGATCTCGATGTTTCCCGAGAACGCGCGCGTGGAATGCCGAATGTTGTCCAGGGAGGACCTTCTCTAGGATGACCGATCGCATGCGCCGGGTGAACGAGGCGGTCCGGGAGGTCGTCTCGGCGCGGCTTGCCGAAGGGCTCCGAGACCCGCGCATAGGATTTGTGACAGTGACTTCTGTGGACACCAGCCCGGATTTGAGGCACGCGCGTGTCTACGTTTCCGTACTCGGATCGGAGGATGAGCGCGCCGCGACGATGGCCGGGCTCGAGTCCGCCCACGGTGTGCTTCAGCGGTCCGTGGCGAGCGAGTTGCGCATGAAGCACACGCCGACGCTTGAGTTCCTCTTCGATGAGTCGATTCAAAGAGGGATGAGAATCTCCGAGCTGCTCGACGACGGCCAAGGCGCATGAGCATCGCGACCGAACAGGAGCAGGTGGTGGGGGAGCTCCGCTCAGCGGAGAAGCTCCTGCTGACCACCCACGAGAACCCGGACGGCGACGCGCTCGGCTCGCTGCTGGGGACGCATGGCATCCTCACGCAGCTCGGGAAGGACTCGGTCATGTACATGTCGCCGGACGAGTTCCCGCTGCCGTGGGAGTACCGCGGCCTGCCGCTCGACCAGGGGCTGGTCATGACGCCGCCGGCCGACGTGGCCGAGCGCACGATCGTGTTCCTCGACTGCGGCAACATCGACCGGATGCCGGTGGACTTCCTCCAGGCGGACGGGCTCCACATCCTCAACATCGACCACCATCACGACAACACCCGCTTCGGGACCGTGAACCTGGTCTGCTCGCGCGCGTCGTGCACGGCGGAGATCGTGTGGCGGCTGTCGAAGGAGCTCGGCGCCGAGATCACGCCGGAGATCGCGAAGGCGCTGTACGTGGGCCTCGTCACCGATACGGGGCGCTTCATGTACGAGAACACGTCGCCGGACGCGCACCGGATGGGAGCGGAGCTGATCGAGATCGGCGTGGAGCCGCACAAGGTGTACCGCGAGCTCTACGAGGACCTGCCGTTCCGGCGCCTCCAGCTGCTTCAGCGGGCGCTGGCGTCGGTGGAGCGCTTCGACGAGGGCGCGATCACGATCGCGCACCTGAAGAAGGGCGACTACGGCAGCACGGGGGCGCTCGAGACCGACTCCGAGGGCGTGGTCGACCACATGCGCGCCGTCGAGGGAACGCGCGTGGCCGTGCTGGTGCGCGAGCTGCTCTCGGACGACCGCGACGGGATGCGCAAGGTTTCTCTGCGCGCGACCGACGGCACCGTCGACGTCTCGCGCGTGGCGCGGACGTTCGGCGGAGGCGGGCACCCGCAGGCCGCCGGGTTCTCGACTGCGCTGCCGTACCCCGAGCTGGTCGACCAGCTTCGCGCCCACGTGCGCGAGCAGCTCTCGCCGGCCTAACCGCCGTGGACGGAGTCCTCCTGCGGGCGAAGCCGGCGGGGGTCACTTCGCACGACGTGGTGGCCGAGGTCCGCCGCTCGCTACCGCACCGCACGAAGGTCGGACACGCGGGGACGCTGGACCCGTTCGCGACGGGGCTGCTGCTGGTGCTCGTCGGGCGCGCCACGCGCGCGCAGCGGTTCCTGATGGGGCTGCCGAAGACCTACCGCGCGGTCGCCCGCGTGGGCTGGACCTCGGACACGGGCGACCGCGACGGCGATCTGGTAGAGACCGGCCGCATGCCTGAGCTGCTGGAGATCCCCGCCGGCAAGCAGCTCCAGCGCCCGCCCGCCTATTCGGCGATCAAGATCGGCGGCAAGCGTGCCTACGCGCTGGCCCGTGCCGGCCAGGAGTTCGACCTGGAGCCCCGTCCGATCGAGGTCTACAGCTCAGAGCTGCTCTGGCAGGAGGACGACCGCGCCGGGTTCGAGATCGAGTGCTCCGCCGGCACGTACGTGCGCTCCCTCGTATCGGACCTGGGCGATGCCTACTGCGAGGAGCTGGAGCGGACGGCGATCGGCCCGTTTCGGCTGGAGGATGCTCCGCAGGAGCTTCCCATC
>DASQTS010000282.1:0-2345 GCA_035641775.1 Thermoleophilaceae bacterium | reverse complement strand
TAGCGGAGCGCGGCGCGAGTGATGCGAACCGGGTCGTTCGGCCGGCTGCGCTCGACCACCAGCAGCGCGGTCATGATCTTCGTAAGGCTCGCCATCGACGCCACGAGCATGGGCCGGCGGCGCCAGAACACCTCGCCGGTGTCCAGATCGAAGACGAGCCCGGCCCGCGGCGGCTTGCGCAGCTGCACGTGGAAAGCGTCCACGCCGCCGAGCGGCACGGCCGGCACCGGCTCGGCATCGACGAGCGCGGCGTCGGACGCGCGCGGCTCAGTCGGCGCCGCCGCCACGGGCGGCGAGCCGGCCGCAAGCGGAAGGCTTGGAGACGCTCCGTCGCCGCCGTCGTCGAACGACCACACCGCCGCCGCGCCTACCCCGACCGGCGCGGCGAGCATCGCAAGGACCGCGATCAGCCGCGGAAGACGCGACCTTCGCCGCGCGCCCTCCGTCAGCGGCCGGACGGGAACCGGCGGCGGCCTGCGCCCGCCCTCAGCCATCCGGGGGCGGCGTTGTCAGCGCCCCCAGCACTCCGAAGCCGAGCAGCGCGAGGATGATCCCGGACACCACGACCAGCGGCGTGACGCCGTCGTCCACCGCAACCGAAACGGTAAGGAACGCCAGGCCGCAGATCATCACCAGGCTTGCGAGCAGCACCAGCGTCCGCGCCATCAGTACACCGGCAGACGGTGCGCGCGGTCGTAGTCCTCGTGGACGTTGTTCGCGAACAGCTTGATCGCGAGCAGCCCGAACACGAAGCCGCCGATGTGAGCGAAATACGCGACGCCGCCGCCGGTGCCGGAGGGCTCGCTGAACGCGGGCAGCAGCTGGAGCAGGAACCACACCCCGAGTACGAGCAGCGCGGGCAAAGTGACCACGGTGAAGATGATGATGATGAACACGACGGTCACCACGCGCGCGCGCGGGTACAGCCGCGCGTACGCGCCGAGCACGCCGGCAATCGCGCCGCTGGCTCCCACGGTAGGCACGACGGAGTCGGGATCCGTGAGCACGTGCAGTCCGAGCGCGGCGAAACCGCCGAGCAGGTAGAACGCGACGAACGTCAGGCGGCCCATGGAGTCCTCGATGTTGTTCCCGAAGATCCAGAGGAACAGCATGTTGCCGCCGAGGTGCAGCAGGCTGCCGTGCATGAACATCGAGGTGAGCGAGGTGAGCCAGACAGGCGCGTTACCGCTGGCGAAGTCTTCCGTGCCGCACTGGATCTGAGTCCCGCCGGCGGCGCTCGCGCACTCCGTGCCGGACTCGGTGAACTCGAGCGGAATCGCACCGAACTCGACCACGCGCTCGTTGCCCAGATCGCCCAGGTCCCAGAGGCCCCGCTCGAACAGGAAGTAAACGATCACGTTGATCGCGATGAACACGATCGTCACGATCGGCGTGCGCCTCGTCGGGATGTCGTCCTTCAGCGGGATCACGGGGCGCGCACCCTATGCGCTAGCGCGGCAGGGGCACGTCGATGAACTCGGTGGCGTCCGAGAACGCGAGCCCGGACCGCGGACCGCCCTCCACGGCGAACACGCGGTTCCCCAGTGCCGCGCCGCCGAGGCCATGCCGGGGTGTGGGCCCGTCCGGCAGCCGCCGCCAGCGGCTCGTCCGCGGGTCGAACAGCTCCAACTCGGAGATCTGCGCGCGAGCGTTGCCGCCGGGAGCGGGCCCCACGACAGCGCCGCCGCGACCGTGGCGGCGAGCAGCATCAGCCGGAAGAGGCCTGCGCCAGAGTCTGCTCGGCGTGGTAGCTCGAGCGGACCAGCGGCCCCGCCGCCACGGACTCGAACCCCATCGCGTACGCCTCGCGCCCGAGCCCGGCGAACTCCTCCGGGTGCCAGTAGCGCACGACCGGCAGGTGGTTCTCGGTCGGCCGCAGGTACTGGCCGACGGTCAGGACCTGCACGCCGTGCTCGCGCAGCACGCCGAAGGTCTCGAGCAGCTCCTCCTTCGACTCCCCGAGCCCGGTCATCAGGCCCGATTTGGTGACGACCTCGTCGCCGCCCATCTCCTTCGCGTTCCGGAGTACCCGGCACGAGCGGAGGAAGCGCGACCCGCGCCGCGCGAGCGGGTACAGCCGCGGCACGGTCTCCACGTTGTGGTTGAAGACGTCCGGCCGCTCGGCGATCACGCGCGCGAGCGGCATCTCCTCGCCGCGGAAGTCCGGGGTGAGCACCTCGACCTTGCAGCCGGGCGCCATGCGACGGATCGAGCGGATCACGCCGACGAACGCGCTCGCGCCGAGGTCGGGCAGGTCGTCGCGGTCCACGCTCGTGATCACGGCGTGGCGGAGCCCCATCTTCTTGACCGACTGCGCCACGCGGAGCGGCTCGAGCGGGTCGTTG
>DASQTS010000281.1:0-4167 GCA_035641775.1 Thermoleophilaceae bacterium | reverse complement strand
CTTCGGGATCCGGCTGATGCCGCTCGACCGCCAGAAGGAGGTCGTGGAGGACATCAAGGCGGCGCTGAAGCCGCCCGAGGGGGTGGAGGCGTCCGTCGTCGGACTGCCCGTGCTCGCGGCCGAGGCGAACGGCGCGCTGTCGTCGCCGTGGCGGCGCGGCCTTACCCTGCTCGCCGCGCTGGCCGGCGTGTTCCTGGTCCTGTTCTTCGCGAGGCGCTCCGCCCGGGAGGCGGCCGTGCCGCTCATCCCGATCGCGCTCGCCACGGGGTGGTCGGGCCTGGTCCTGTTCGTGCTCGGCCTGCTTCCAGGGCCGCTGGAGGTGGACCTGAACCCGATGTCGGTCACACTCGGGGCCCTCGTGATCGCGATCTCCACCGAGTTCTCGGTCCTGCTGTCCTTCCGCTACAGGCAGGAACGCGAGGCCGGGGCGGGCCCTGCGCGAGCGATCGAGCTCGCATACGCGTCGACGGGAGCCGCGGTGCTGGCCTCGGGGCTCACCGCGATAGCCGGTTTCGCGGCGTTGATCTTCTCCGACATCCGGATGCTCAGGGACTTCGGCATCCTGACCGTGGTCGACCTGGGGGTGTCGCTGGTGGGCGTGATGGTCGTGCTGCCGGCAGCACTCCTGTGGGCTGAGCAGCATGGGCCGTTCCGGGTCCGGGACCTGCTCGCCAGCCGGCGGGCGCAGCGGGCGCAGCCGGACACGCCGTGAGCGACGACCGCTTCGAGGACCTCTCGCCCGGCGAGCGGCTCGCCCAGCGCGACCGCACGCATCCGGAGCCCGCGCGCCCGCCGGAGGTCCCGCGGCCGGGCAACAAGTACGCCTGGCTCGTGGGCATCCTGATGCTGATGGGCCTCGCCGTGCTGCTGTTCGCGCAGACGCTGCCGAACAAGGGCAAGGGGCTGCGCGGCCCCGAGCCCGGCCAGACGCTGCCCGCGTTCGCCGCGCCCGAGGCGCGCGGTCCCATCAAGGGCGACGCGAACGTCTGCCAGAAGGAGCCCTGCAACGAGAATGCCGGGCCGCTCCCCGCCTGCGAGGTGCGCGGCGAGGGGGTCGTGGTGGTCTGCCCGCGCGAGCGCGGTGCCCGCGTCATGACCTTCGTGGTCACACGTGGGACGGACTGCGAGCCGCAGGTGGACCGCCTCGAGCGGATCGCCGCGGACTTCCCCGGCGTGAAGTTCGTGACCGTCCTCAGCGGCGACACGAAGGACGAGGCCACAAACCTCGCGAAGGCGCGCCGCTGGCGACAGCCCGTGGCCGTTGACGAGGACGGCTCGCTCGTGAACCTCTACGGCGTGGGCGTCTGCCCGATCACCGTCTTCGCCCGCGACGGCCGCGTGCGCTCGGCGCCCGTGGGGAACCTCACCGAGGCCGACCTGCGCCGGCGCGTGGAGCGGATCGCGGGATGACCGACCTGGAGCTCGTGGAGGGCTGGGTCGAGCCCGAGCTCGCGGAGGAGTTCCCGGAGCTCTGCCTCGTGCACGCCGGGGTGGATGTCCGCCCGGGCCGCTCGCCGCGCGCGATCAAGCAGCGGCTGCGGATGCTCGCCGACCGCTACACCGGCGGGAAGGTCATCCACATGCGCCAGGACCCGGTGCCTTGGGCCTACCGCGTCTTCTCGCGCCAGGTGGGGATCGACCCGGACCACGACCGCACGCCGGTCGAGGCCGTCGCGCTCGAGCGGCTGAAGCACGGCGGCCTTCGGAGCGAGAACATCGTGGACGACGCGCTCACGATCGCGATCGCGGAGACCGGCGTGCCGCTGGTGGCTCTCGACGCCGAGCGGGTGGACGGCCCGCTGGGGCTCCGCCTCGCGCGCTCCGGCGAGGCGCTCGGCGGCGGGCGGCCGCTGTCGTCGCGCCAGCTCGTTGTGGCCGACTCCGCCCGACCCGTCGCGATCGTCCTCGGCGAGGTCGGCGAGGACGCCGGAGTGACGCCGGAGACCGGCCGCATGATCCTGTGTGCGCTGGGCGTGAAGGGGGTGCCGCGCATCAGCCTCGAGGAAGCGCTGTGGTGCGCGGCTGAGACGCTTTACACTTGAGCCGGGTGCCTGACGTACTCGACAGGCCAGTCGTCCCAGTTCTCCCGGCAGCGCCGCCGGACGAACGCGCCGCGCGGCGGACCCTACTCGTCCAGGTCGCCCGGCTCGAGAGCGAGCTGGGCCAGGTGTTCTGCGCCACCTGGCCGCGCACCGAGATGGCGGCCCCACTTGTGCCATCGCGCGGCGGCGGCCCGCGCCTCCTGTCGCTCGCGGAGCTCGAGGAGCTGCGCGACGACCTCGCCGGCCGGGTGGGGGACGCGCGGAAGGCGCTCTCCGACCGCACCTGGGTCGAGGAGCAGAACCGGCGGCTGATCGAGGAGATGCTGCTCGACCCCAAGCGCCACAAGTGGCGGCGGGTGTCCGCGGAGGACATCGGCGAGCGGGGCTGCAAGCACTGGCACGTGCGCCCGCGCCTGGGCTTCATCGGAATGCTGATGGGCTGGTGGCGGGTTGTCATCAGCTCCGGCTGCCCGTTAGCCACCTGACATGGGGAGGCGCAGCCGCAAGCGCGGTGAGTCGACGCGCGCCGAGCGCGACGCGGCACGCCGCGAGCGGGCGCTCGAGCCCGAGCCGCGCCGGCGGAAGTCGGGCCGTCCGGAGGCGCCCTGGGGCAGCTTCCCGCTGTCCGAGCTGATCATCCTCCTCGGGATCGTCCTGATCGTCTGGGGGGCGTTCCGCGGCGAGGGAGGGGAGGAGATGCTCGTCTCCGGGCTCGTGATCGCCTCGCTTGGCGGCGGCGAGCTCGCGCTGCGCGAGCACCTGGGCGGGTACCGGTCGCACTCCAGCCTGCTCGCCGGAGTCGCGGCGTTCGTGTCGGTGACCGTGGTCGCGTTCGGGCTCGGCCCCGTGAAGCTCTGGATCCTCGCGCTCGTGGGCGGCGCCGTCTTCGCCGCTACTTTCTACGCGATGCGCGAGCTCTTCAAGCGCCGCTCCGGCGGCCTCGGCTTCCGGTGAACGAGCGCCGCCTGCGGATCGCGGGCCTCCACCACATCACGCTCCTCGTCGCCGACGTGGAGCGCTCGCTCGCCTTCTACAGGAACGTGCTCGGGATGCGGCTGGTCAAGCAGACGGTGAACGACGACGACCGGAACGCCCGCCACCTGATCTTCGGGGACGCGGAGGGGCGGCCCGGCACGCTCATCACCTGCCTCGAGTACCCAGACCTCGACGAGGGCACGGTCGGCCGCGGCTCCACCCACCACTTCGCGCTGGCGGTCGAGAGCGAGGAGGAGCTGGCGGCGTGGCGGGACTACCTCGGCTCACGTGGCGTTGCCGCGACCGAGGTGATGGATCGCAGCGACTTCAAGTCGATCTACGTGCGCGACCCCGACGGCCACATCGTCGAGATCGCCACCACCACAGCGACCGGGTAGGGCAAGGCTGCGCGCCGGGCACCGCCCGCCGCTTGCCGAACGGCGCGGAAGGGCGGCCGGCCTCTCCCCGGCCGCCCTTCCCTGTGCTCCGGTCAGGCGGCCGTCAGCGCGCTTCCGCGAGTGCTCAGCGACGCCCGCGTGGGGGCGGCCTCAGTTCCTGCCGGGGCGTTCTTTGCGGTGAGCACGGCGGCCAGCGCCAGTCGCTGGCGCTCGGTGAGCGTCCCGATCTGCTTGTTCTCCGGGACGCCGAGCGACACGAGCAGTCTTCTGCAACGGGCCCTGCCCCAGCGCTTCTGGCTCATCAGCAGGTCGCTGATCGACATGCTGTGCGCCTGCCAGGGGCAGCTGAGGATCACCTCAGCGGCCTCGAGCTCACCCGCTGCGATCCGACGCTTCATCCGAGCCCGGGCGAGGCGTACGCGATTGGCGTACTCCAGCGCCTGCAAATGCTGCTCTTGCCCAGCGTCGATCGTGGCCGGCTTGCCCATCAGACCTCCCCGCACTACGTGCGCTCAAAGACGAAAGAAACGGCGCTGCAGATACCCCGGGCCTCGTTTTGGGGCGGCGCCGAAGGGGGCGTGTGCAAGAGGGCCAGACACGCTTTCCGAACCGCCCTGAGGCCGGGGCCCATCAAAACCCCTCCCAGCCGCAGCGTCAACATCGTCTCGGGGAGCTCTGTCGCTAAGAGCGGGCTTTTCGTGGGTAAGGTCCAAACCGCATGCGCTCGACGAAGATCGTCGCGACGATCGGCC
>DASQTS010000280.1:0-3739 GCA_035641775.1 Thermoleophilaceae bacterium | reverse complement strand
GAGGTACATCGCCGCCGCTGCGAGGCCGAAGTGCGGGAAGGCGTGGTTGATCGGGAAATAGATGAGCCCGGTGAGCCGCTCGAGCAGCGGCACGTGCGCGAAGATCGGCATCGCCTCCTCGGCGCCCATCACCGCGGTCGGCACGATCGGCACGCCGGCGCGCATAGCCGTGCGCACGAAGCCGCCGCGGCCGAAGCGGCGCAGCCGATAGCGCTGCCAGTACAGCTTGCGGCTGGCCTTCTGACCCTCCGGAAAGACGAGCACGAGCTTGCCCTCATCGCCGAGCAGCCGCTGCGCGTTGTCGGGATGCGCCCCTACGAGCCCGATCTTGTTGGCGAGCATGCCGACGCCCGGATAGCCCTTGAACCAGTTCTCGCCGAGCATGTAGAGCGGCCGTGGGTTGGGGTGCTCGTGGTGGATCGCCTGCATGATCATCGGCGCGTCCGGTGGCAGCGCGCCGGAGTGGTTCGAGACGATCAGCCCGCCGCCGCTCGACGGCACGTTCTCGACGCCCTCCACCTCGACCCGGAACCAGTGCCGGTAGTAGAAGTCGAGGAGCGGCTCGACGAGGTCGAAGATGCGCTGCGAGCGGCCCCAGTCGTCGACCTCCCGGCCGGGCTCGGCGGATGGCACGAGCTCCCGCAGCTCCCGCAGGTCGACCGGCGACGCGGCCGCGGCGGGCGCCGGAAGGTCCAGCACGTCGGCCTGGGGGTCGTATCCGAGCAGCGGGCTGTCGCGCGAGAGCCCGCTACGGCTCGTGGGTCGACGGCGATCGGCTATGCCGGGAAGGGTAGACCGACGACCTCGGCCGCCGCTCCGCGCACCGTCACCGTGCCGCCGGGCTCGGCCTCGCGGCGTAGGAGTGCGAGCGCGATCGGGCCCAGCCTCGGCGAGACGCATGTGGACCCGATTCGCCCAACCATCTTGTCACCAAGGACTATCTCGGCGCCGCGCTCCGCCGGCTCGGACAGCCGCAGGCCGCGGAGGTGGCGGTTCGGCTTGCCCCTGTAGTGGAGGCGCGCCACGGTCTCCTGGCCCACGTAGCAGCCCTTCGTGAAGCTCACGGCGCGGTCGTTGATGCCGGCCTCCTGGGGCATCGTCTCGGCATCCATGTCGAAGCCGAGCCGCGGGAGGCCCACCTCGATGCGTACGCACTCGGCGGCCTCCTCGGAGACCGGTTCGACCCCGAGCTGCATGCCGAGCTCGCCGACAACGTCCACGCCGAGCAAGGTGGTGACGTAGATGCCGTGCTCGCCCGCGACGAAAGCGTTCTCCTCCTTCGGCGGCGCCGCCTCGAGCGGATCCCGCGCGGCCGGACCCACCAGCGAAAGCAGAGAGCGCGACTCCGTCACGTCCTCGTACTGGACGTCACGCCCGAGCGACTTCGTGCGCAGCATGTGCTCCAGCACCGCGTGCCCGATCGCCTCCGTGTCGAGCCAAAACCAGTCGTCGCCACGGAGGATGCGCAGGTCCGTCCGGAGCTTGCCCTTGTGTGAGAGGACGGTGGCGTAGCAGCCGGTGCCCGGCTCGAGCGCCTCCACGTCGTTCGACACCTGCCCCTGGAGGAAGTCGGCCGCCTCGCCGCCACGCACGAGGAACTTCGCGCGGTCGGACCGGTCCACCAGGCCGACCGCCTCGGTGACGAGCTCGTAGTCGCTTGTGGCGATCACACCCGTAGTGTACTTTTAGGCACGACTAAACATGAAGATTGGACAGGACAAACTTTCGCGGAGGCGGTTACTGGGCGGTGCGGCGGCCGCCGGGGCGGCGATCCCGGTGCTGCACGAGGTGGTGCCGCACCAGCGGCTTCACGGCGGCGTTGACGCCGCGTCGGCGCAGGGCCACGGGCACGCGGCCGCCAACCGGGGTGGCGCGGCGGCGCATCCCGCTCACGCGGGCGCGGTCGGCGTCGTGGACCCGCGCGTCAACGGCTTCGACCCGCAGGTGCTGCTACGCGACTTCGACGAGGGCCGCATGGTGAACGGCGTCCGCGAGTGGGAGATCGTGGCGGAGGAGAAGGAGATCGAGGTGGCTCCAGGCGTGAAGTACGCGGCCTGGGCCTACAACGGGCGGGTGCCAGGGCCCACGCTCCGCGCCCGCGAGGGCGAGCGGCTCCGCATCCACTTCACGAACGGCTCCACGCACCCGCACACGATCCACTTCCACGGGATCCACACCGCGCCGATGGACGGGATCCCGGGCGAGGGCGCCGGCAACGTCGGCGCGGGGAAGTCGACGACCTACGAATTCGATGCCACGCCGTTCGGCCTGCACCTCTACCACTGCCACACCATGCCGCTCGCGGAGCACATCGCGAAGGGCCTGTACGGCGCGTTCGTGATCGACCCGAAGCGGGGCCGGCCGGACGCCGACGAGCTCGTGATGGTGATGAACGGTTTCGACACCAACTTCGACCGCTCGAACGAGGTCTACGCGGTGAACACGGTGGCGTTCGACTACATGCATCGCCCGGTGCGCGTGAAGCGTGGCGAACTCGTGCGGATCTACCTGGTGAACGCGCTCGAGTTCGACTTCGTCAACTCGTTTCACGTGCACGCGAACTTTTTCGACTACTTCCCCACGGGCACGCGCCTCGAGCCGCGCGACTTCACCGACACCGTCATCCAGGGCCAGGGCGAGCGCGGCATCCTCGAGCTGCGCTTCCCCTACACGGGCAAGTACATGTTCCACGCCCACGTGAGCGAGTTCGCTGAGTTGGGCTGGATGGGCTTTTTCCAGGTCGAGGACTGATGGAGGCCGCAACCGCCTCGCCGCGCATGCGCCGGCCGGGGTGGCTCGGCGGGCTGGCGCCGCTCGCGGTGCTCGCCGTCGCGATCGGCCTGTTCGTGCTGCTCGACGCTCCGGGGCTCGACCGGATCGGCGTGCCGCAGGAGGAGCTGGCGGTCGAGCGCACTGTGCTGAAGCCGGGCGAGATTCAGCTCCATGTGCGCAACGAGGGCGCCGATCCGGTGGACGTACGGCAGGTGATCGTGAACGACGGGTTCGCGGCCTTCTCGGAGTCGGAAGACGAGGTCGGCCGGCTCGGCGGCTCCGAGATCGACGTCGCGTACCCGTGGATCGAGGGCCAGGACTACGAGGTGATCCTGCTCACCGCGACCGGCGCGGCCATCGACCACGAGATCACTGCCGCCACCGAGACGCCCGACTCGGATCTCGGCTTCTACGGCCTGATGGCCCTGATCGGCATCTACGTCGGCGTGATTCCCGTCGCGATCGGGATGCTGTGGCTGCCCTGGGTCCGCGGTGTGGACCAGCGCTGGATTCAGTTCCTGCTGGCGTTCACGATCGGGCTGCTCGCCTTCCTGGGGATCGACGCGCTGCTCGAGGGCACGGAGCTAGCGGGCGAGGGCGCCGCGGCGTTCGGCGGGGCGGCGCTCGTGTGGCTCGGCGCCGCGGCCGCCTTCCTCGGCCTTGCCGGGGTGGATGCGTGGCTGCGCGGCAGGCGCGGGGGCGAGGACGGCAAGGATTCGGGCCGCGCCGGCGGCGTCCCCGGCTGGGGCTACCGCGCGGCACTGCTCGTTGCCATCGGCATCGGACTCCACAACCTCGGCGAGGGGCTCGCGATCGGGTCGGCGTACGCGGTCGGGTCGCTCGCCCTGGGCGCGACACTCGTCGTGGGCTTCGCGCTCCACAACACCACCGAGGGCCTTGCGATCGTCGCGCCCGTCGCCCGTGAGCGCTCCGCGCGGCTGCGGCGCCTCCTGGTGCTCGGCCTGAT
>DASQTS010000279.1:0-4151 GCA_035641775.1 Thermoleophilaceae bacterium | reverse complement strand
GGCGAGGGCACTCAGCGGCAGCTCATGCGGTCGGTCGGGCTGATCGAGCTCGAGGAGCTCTTCATCACCCATTTCCACGCCGACCACGTGCTCGGCCTGCCGGGGATGCTGAAGACGTTCGCGCTCCGGCAGCGCGAGCGTGAGCTCAGGGTGTACGGGCCGCGCGGGCTACGGCGCGTGTACTCGCTCCTCGAGCCCGTCATCGGCCGGCTCACGTTCTCGGTCGAGCTGGTGGAGCTCGAGCCGAACGACGAGCTCGACCGCGACGGTTACCGGATCGCGGCGTTCGACGTCGATCACGGCGGGCCGGGCCTCGGCTACGCGCTCGTCGAGCATCCGCGCCCCGGCCAGTTCGACCCCGAGACGGCGCGCTCGCTCGGCGTCACGCCGGGGCCCGACTTCGGCCGCCTCCAGAGCGGGGAGGAGGTGAACGGCGTGCGGCCCGAGCAGGTGATGGGCGAGACGCGCCGCGGGCGCAAGGTCGTCCTGACCGGGGACACCGCCCCCTGCGACATGACCCGACTCGTGGCCTGGGAGGCAGACCTGCTCATGCACGAGGCAACCTTCATGGACGAGGAGGCCGAGCGCGCGGCCGAGACGCGCCACACCACGGCCGCGCAGGCGGGACGGCTGGCGGCGGATGCCGGGGTGCAGATGCTCGCGCTGACCCACATCTCACCGCGCTACGCGGGCGGACAGGTGCGCGAGGAGGCGCAGGCGGCTTTCGAGAACGTGATCGTGCCCCGCGACTTCGACCGGGTGGAGATCCCGCTGCCCGAGCGCGGAGAGCCGGTGCACATCCGCGCCTCCGAACGCCCGCCCCAGCCGGAGCCGGTGGCGCCCCCGGGACCGTGAGAACGCGCGTTCAGCCCGTCAGCGGCGGAACGCCGTGGAGCGCGCGTGAGATCCGGCTGACGTACGCGGAAGGGAAGCGCTCTCGGCGGCCGTGCACGCGCACGTCGCGGCCGCAGGCGGGGCAGCGGTCAGGGGCGCGGCGTGCGCCGTTCGCGCGCGAAAATGCCCGCAAGAATTCGCATTCCTCGCAGACTGCGTAGACCGGAGCCTCCACGCTTGAAGGTTTGCCGGGGCCGCCTGGGCCTAAACGTAAGTCCGGGCGGGGCTAGTGCGGGTCGCCGAGGCGCACGAGCTGAGGCGGCCCGCAGTCCTCGAGGTCCTGGAGGACCTGCTCGGCCAGCTCCGGGTCCCAGCGCTCCGCGCCGACGAGCTGTCCGGCGAGGTCGCTCACGCGCGCGAGCGCGTCGCGAGCGTCGTCGTCGAGCGCGATGTCCTCGCAGAAGAAGAGGGCGTCGCCGGCCTCCCGGAGCAGCTCCTGCTCGGCAGGCTCGAGCGCGGCCTCCCCGCCCGCGGAGACGACCTGCATGAGCCTGCCATATGCCTGTGAGCGCTCCGGTGTCACTACAACCCACAGTAGCGGTGATCGCCGAGGGTGTCACCCACGGGTGCTAGCCTGCGCGCGGTTCCTTTAACCAGGTCCAGAGAGGCCAGGAAGGACAGTGAATTGAGCGAGAAGACGGTCCTGGACCGCGAAGACGTGCGGCGCACGCTCGTGCGCATCGCGCACGAGATCGTCGAGAAGACGGGGGCGACGCCTTACGGCGCCCGAGTCGCGGTCGTCGGCATCCACCGCCGCGGCGCCGTGCTGGGAGCGCGCTTGCGAGACCTCGTGGCGGAGCTGGTCGGGGAGCCCGTGCCGCTCGGCGACATCGACATCAGCTTCTACCGCGACGACGTGGGCATCCGGGGGGCCGACTATCAGCCGGTCGTGCACTCCACGCACATCGACTTCCCCGTCGAGGACACGACCGTCGTGCTCGTCGACGACGTGCTCTACACCGGCCGCACCGTGCGGGCCGCGATCGACGCGCTGTTCGACTACGGGCGCCCGAGCCGCGTGCAGCTGGCGGTGCTCGCCGACCGCGGCCATCGCGAGCTGCCGATCCGCCCCGACTACGTCGGCAAGAACCTTCCGACCGCCCGGGGCGAGAGGGTGAACGTGAGAGTGGAGGAGATCGACGGAATCGACGAGGTGGCGATCGACGCCGCCGCCCAGCTGGAGGAGATGCTCTGATGCACCCGCACCTGCTCTCGGTGGACGACCTTTCGCGCGACGACATCGAGCGCATCCTCGGCAGGGCCGAAAGCTTCGCCGAGGTCTCCGGGCGCGAGATCAAGAAGGTGCCAACACTCCGTGGTCGCACCGTGATCAACCTCTTCTACGAGGCATCGACGCGCACCCAGTCGAGCTTCGAGCTCGCCGCGAAGCGGCTGAGCGCGGACCTCATCACGCTGAAGGCGGCGGGCTCGGCGGTGGACAAGGGCGAGTCGCTCAAGGACACGGTGCAGACGCTGTCCGCCTACGACCCGGCTGCGATCGTGATCCGGTCGCCGCACGCGGGCGCCGCGGGCTTGGTGGCGCGCTGGACCTCGGCGGCCGTGATCAACGCCGGCGATGGCAAGCACGAGCACCCGACCCAGGCGCTGCTCGACCTCTACACGCTGAAGCGGCGTGCCGGCTCGCTCGAGGGGCTGCGGGTCTGGATCGTGGGCGACGTGCTGCACAGCCGCGTCGCGCGCTCCAACGTGCTCGCCTTCACGCGGATGGGCTGCGAGGTCACCGTCTGCGGGCCGCCCACCCTCATCCCGCGCGGGATCGAGTCGCTCGGGTGCCGCGTGGAGCACACGCTCGACGAGCTGGGCTCGGCCGACGTCGTCTACGCGCTGCGGATGCAGCGCGAGCGAATGAGCGGCTCGTTCGTCCCGTCGCTGCGCGAGTACGCCGCGCGCTACCAGATCGACGGTCGCCGGCTCGGGCCGAGCCAGCTCCTGATGCACCCCGGCCCGGTGAACCGCGGCGTCGAGCTCGCGGCTGAGGTGATCGACTCCCCGCAGGCGCTGATCGCCGAACAGGTGGAGTCGGGGGTAGTCGTCCGGATGGCGGTGCTGTACGAGCTGCTCGCGGGCCGGGGCGCGCCGGCCGGCGCGCGCTCGGAGGCCGAGATCGAGCCGCAGCCCGCATGAGCGCCGCCGCGGCAGCGAACGGGTCGGGCCACCGCCCGGCCGTCGAACTGGACAGCGCCGGGGGGCCACCAACGACCGTGCTCTTGCGCGGCGCGCGCCTGCTCGACCCGCGTGCCGGGCTGAACGGCGTGAGCGACGTGCTCGTGCGCGACGGCCGGATCGCCGAGATCGCCGCCACGCTCGACGCGCCCGAGGGCGCCGAGCTGGTCGAGGCCGAGGGCCTGCACGCCTTCCCCGCGTTCGTCGACCCGCACGTCCACCTGCGGACGCCTGGCCGCGAGGACGAGGAGGACATCGACTCGGGCACGCGCGCCGCGGCCGCCGGCGGCTTCTGCGCGATCCTGGCGCAGCCGAACACCCACCCCGTCGTGGACTCGGCGCCGGTGCTGCGCTCGCTGCGCGAGCGCGCACGGGCGGAGGCGCGGATCCCGACCGGGTTCATGGCGGCCATCACGGTCGGCCAGCAGGGCGAGCGGCTCACGGAGATGGCCGAGCTGGCGGACGTGGGCGCCGCGGGCTTCACCGACGACGGCCTGCCCGTGCGCTCCGGCGGTGTGATGCGGCAGGCGCTCCAGTACCAGCGGCTCGCCGGACGGGTGCTAGCCCTGCACGAGGAGGATCCGTCGCTGTCCGGCGACGGCGCCATGCACGAGGGCGAGATGTCCGCGCTGCTCGGCGTGGCGGGCATCCCGTCGGTGTCCGAGTCCTCGATGGTCGCGCGCGACTGCGCGCTGGCGCTGTACGAGGAGGGGCGCATCCACGTGCAGCACGTCTCCGCGCGCGAGACCGTGGACGTCATCGAGCGCGCGAAGGCGGCCGGCACGGCCGTCACCTGCGAGGCCGCCCCGCACCACCTGCTGCTCACCGACGAGGCGGTGCGCTCGCTCGACACGAACATGAAGATGAACCCGCCGCTGCGCAGCGACGCCGACCGGCGGGCGCTGATCGAGGCGCTGCGCTCGGGCGCGATCGACTGCATAGCCACCGACCACGCCCCCCACGCGCGCGAGGAGAAGGAGCAGCCGTTCGAGCTGGCGCCGATGGGCGTGACCGGGCTCGAGACGGCGTTCGCGGCGCTCCACACCGGCCTCGTGCTGGGCGGCGTGCTCGAC
>DASQTS010000278.1:0-4469 GCA_035641775.1 Thermoleophilaceae bacterium | reverse complement strand
CCGAGGGCGACACGCTCGAGGTGCCCGCCGGCGCCGTTCACCAGATGTGGAACGAGGGCGACGTTCCCGCGCGCGCCACCTGGCGCACCGAGCCGGCCGGCCGCACGGCGGAGTGGTTCGCCGAGCTCGACGCGCTTCGGCTCCACGGGCGCGTCGGCAAGGACGGCATGCCCGGGCCGCTCGCGTTCGGCGCCTACCTCACGGAGTACAGCGACGTGATCCGGCTCTCCGGGCCGCAGCCCCTGGTCCGCAGCATTCTGCGGATCCTCGCCGTGCTCGGCCGCCTGCGCGGCTACCGGCCGGGCTCCGGCCCGCGCCGTTTCCGCGAAGAGCCGCTGGGTAGCGGAGGCGAATGACGACGAAGAGCGAGTTCAACGCCGAGGAGTGGGAACGCGTGGCGCAGGCGCCTGCGCTAGCGGCCCTGATGGTGATGGTCGCCGACCGCGGCGGCGCGATCCGCGAGAGCATCGCGCTCGGGAAGGTCTACGCCGAGGCGCGCCGCGACGGCGGGAGCGAGCTGATGAGGGAGCTCGTCGCCACGCCGCCCGGGCTGAACCCGACCGAGATGGGGCGGTCCGACCAGCTGCGCGCACAGCTTCCGCAGCGCGTGGAGGAGGCCGTCCGGACGGTGGAGGGGAAGGCTACGCCGGAGGAGGCTCAGGAGTACCGCGACTTCATCCTGCGCGTGGCCGACGTCGTGGCGCACGCGGCGAAAGAGGGTGGCGTGCTCGGCATGGGCGGCAAGGAAGTGAGCGCAGAGGAGCAGGCTGTGCTCGACGAGCTGTCCGGCAAGCTCGCCGCCTCGACCAGCTAGGCCGCCCCCGGCTCGAGCGCCATCGTCGCCGACAGGAGCGGCGACGGCACCTCCGGGTCGTCCTGGTCGCAGACGAGTGTCATCGAGATCACGCCGTTGTCGAGGAAGGCGTGCACTCCCTCGACCTTGTACTTCCGGTCGATCGTGCGCAGGCGGCGAACCTCGCCGGCGCCGTCGATCGTTCCCACGACAGAGCCGAGAATCGCGCCGTCCTTGGAGGTGCCCTCGGAGTCCTCGGCCGAGGCCGTGAAAACCAGCAGCTCGCCGGCGAGGGCGCTGGCGTCGCTGAACGTCAGCGGGCAGCCCTCGAGCTCGCCGAGGTCGAACGCCAGCACGCGGCGCATCTCCTCGGCCGCGAGCGTGCGGTCGCGCGACAGCGACTCGATCACCTCCGAGCACGAGAGCGCGACGACCAGGTTTGCGCCCTGCTCCGTGTTCCCGCGCTGAAGCAGCCACAGCTCGTCGCCCATCACCGCGGCGCCCTCGACGTTCAGCTCCTCGAGGTCGTTCCTGAGCAGCTCGTACAACGGCCGGAGATCGAGCTCAACCGGGTCCCCGTCGAGCCCGCCGTCGGCGGCGAGCGCCCAGGCGAAGCCGCGGTCGCGCTCGGGCGTCGATCCCGAGCCGAGCCCGAGGAGCGCGCCGTGCGGATGGCCCTCGAAGGGCGGGAGCGTGGTAATCGCCTCGAGATCCGGCTTGTGCTTCTTGCGCTCCTCCGGGTCCAGCGGCAGCTCGCCCGAGAGAGCGCGCCGCAGCTGGCCGCGGTCGCCCGACGTGGCGTCGAACACGGCGAGGTGCAGCTCGTCGTCACCCACCACGTACACGAACTCGGCGCGCCTCACAACGCCGCTCGCCGCCGCGACGTGCGCGTGGCCTCCCGGCACGGACGGCTCCTCGAGGTCAAGGACTCGCAGCTCGCGCAGCTGGAGCGGCGGCAGATCCTCGGCCCGGGCTACGCGTTCCTCCATGACCCGGTGTTTTACCGTGCCCGGGCGGGTAGGCGGGGCCAGGTGAATCCCTTCGAGCGAATGCTGCGCAACCAGATGCGCGCGCGGCGGCGGCCCGTATACGGCTGGAGGCGTCCGCGCGGGCGCACGAACGTGCGCGTGGGGGGCTGCTGCCTGCCGATCCCGCTGGGAGTCATGACGGCGGGCGCGCTCGGCGTCCGGCTCGCGAGCAGGAGGCGCGACGCCTAGATGTTCCTGTTCTTCTCGAACCGCCTCGGCTGCGGCGGCTCACTGCTCCTGTCCGCCGAGGTTACGGTCTTCCTGCTACTCCTGCTCGGTGTCATCAATTTCAACTGACCGGTGACCACCGCCAGCTCGGTCCCCGCGACCCGCGGCGAGCTCGAGGGCGACGAGGCGCTCGAGACGCTCCGGCGGACCGGCAGGCGTCGGCTGCTCGTGGACTCCATCGTCCGCTTCCGCGCCGCCGACGGCTTCAGCCATTCGCGCGCGCTCGCCTTCCAGGTGACGCTCACGCTGCTCCCCGCCCTGATCGCGGTCGTGGGCCTCGCGGCTGCGCTCGGCCAGGACGACTTCACCCGCATCGTGCGAGGCACGATCCAGGACCTCACCCCGGGCGCACCGGGCGAGATCCTCACCGAGGCGCTCCGCCACGGCTCGGAGAGCGGGCACGAGTCGGGCGAGACGGCGCTCACCGCCGGCGGCATCGCGGCGATCCTCGCGGGGACGTCCGCGATGGGGCAGGTGGAGCGAGGGGCGAACCGGATCTACGGCGTGGAACGCGACCGGCCCTTCCTGTGGAAGTACCTGGCCGGGCTAGGCCTGGCGCTGACCGCGGGAGTACTCGCGCTGCTGTCGCTCGTCGTACTGATGGGCGGGGCTGCGATCCGCGACACGCTCGACTGGGGAGAGACGCTCGACACGGTCTGGAAAATTGCGCGCTGGCCGCTCGGCGTGGCGTTCGCGGTCGCGTCGGTGGCGCTACTGTTCGAGTACTCGCCGCGCCGCCGCCAGCCGGAGGCGTCGTGGCTCGCGTTCGGCGCCGGCGTCTCCGTGCTTCTCTGGCTGTTCTTCATGGGTGTGCTGGCGGTCTACATGGACGTGACCGACTCGTTCGGAGCGACCTACGGCCCGATCGCCGGAACGATCGGCGTGCTGCTATGGGCGTTCCTGACGTCGATAGCCCTGTTCGTGGGGCTCGCCTTCGCCGCGCAGCTCGAGGCGGTGCGGGCGGGCGAGCCCGAGCCGCGCGTGGCGCTCGATCAGGACGGCACGCGGCCGGAGATGAGCAGGTTGTAGAAGAGCGCCGCCGGCAGGCGCGGCTCGAGCAGGGAGCGGTCCAGGGTCTGGAGGAGCAGGTAGCCGCGGTAGGCGTACACGCGCCACGCCCACGGCACGTCGCTCGGGTCGGCCGACGCCTCGAGCGTCCGGTTTGCCCAGCCGAACAGGCTCGCCGCGAGCTCTTCGCCGCTCACGCGGACGTTCTCGAAGCCCGCGGCGCGGGCGTGCCCGGCGAGGTCGCCCGGCGTGAAGGCGTGCACGTCCACGACCTGCTCGAGCTGGTCCTCCTCGCTCCCGCCGCCGTTGCCGTTGCCGTTCGAGGGCCGCGGCGCCACGCCCATCAGCGCGCGCCAGAGCGGGGCGACCGCGTTCGCGCCGCGCTTCGGCCACGATGCGATGCGGTCGCCGTGATACGAGGGCTCGCCGCAGAACGCCACGACGCCGCTCGGGCGGAGGACGCGGCGGAACTCGCCGAAGGCGGTGTGGAGGTCGGGGAGGTGATGCAGCACCGCGTGGCCGAAGACGAGGTCGAACGAGCTGTCGGGGAAGGGCAGCTCGGTGGCCTCGCACGCGGCGGTCTCGACGGACAGCCCGAGCTCGGCGGCCGAGCGCTCGAGCCGCTGCAGCATGCCGGGAGAGATGTCGCTGGCCACGGCCTCGCGGACCACTCCGGCTCGCAGCAGGTTCAGCGAGAAGTAGCCTGTGCCCGCGCCGATCTCGAGCGCCCGGGCGTAGCGGCGCGGCTCGTGCCCGAGCGCCTTTCGCAGCTTCCCCGTGACCTGCGCCTGGCCGACCGCGCCGTAGTTGATGCCCCACTTCGAGTTGTAGTGCTCGGCCGCGAGGTCGTGGTAGCGGACGTTCGCGTCACGAATGGTGTCGGCCGTCTGCATGGCGCGATGAGAGTAGCTCCTAGACTGCCTCCGCCCATGCAGGAGACGGTCCAGAGAGCCCAACCGGAGGGGGTGCCTCCGCTCGAGCTGACGGGCGAGCGGACACTGCCGGACGTGCCCGCCGAGAACTACTGGTTCCGGCGCCATCTGGCCGTCTACGAGTGGGTCGCCGAACGCTGCCAGGGCCGCGACGTGGTGGACATGGCCTGTGGCGAGGGCTACGGCGTCGAGGTCCTCGCTCGCCGCGCGCGGCGCGTGACCGGGGTGGACGCCAACCCGGAGGCGCACGAGCACGCGCGCCTCAAGTACACCCGGCCGGGCATCCGCTTCGAGCGTGAGCCGGTGGAGAGCTGGTCCCAGCCGTGTGACGCCGTCGTATTCCTCCAGACGATCGAGCACGTGGCCGACCCCGCGGGGATCCTGCGCCATTTCCGCGAGATGCTGAGGCCGGGCGGCGTCGTGTACGTGTCCACGCCCAACGTGCTGACGCTCGCGCCGCCGGGTGCCGAGAAGTCGGAC
>DASQTS010000277.1:0-4153 GCA_035641775.1 Thermoleophilaceae bacterium | reverse complement strand
CACCCACCTGGACGCCTCCGACGTCGCTCTGCTCGGCGGAGCGGGCGCGTGCTGCTGCATCTGCCCGACCACGGAGCGCGACCTGGCCGACGGGATCGGCCGCATGCGCCCGCTGGTAGACGCCGGTGCCTCGCTCGCAGTGGGTAGCGACTCGCATGCCGTAATCGACCTGTTCGAGGAGGCTCGTTCGATCGAGCTCGACGAGCGCCTCGCGAGCGGGGAGCGCGGCCACCACAGCGCCGTCGAGCTGCTCCGAGCCGCCACCGAGGGAGGCCACAGGTCGCTGGGGTGGCCCGAGGCGGGGCGGATCGCCGTCGGCGCGCCCGCGGACCTCGTGGCGGTGGACCTCCTCGACAGCGTCCGCATGGCCGGCAGCGACCCGGAGATCGCTCTGCAGGCGGTCGTGTTCTCGGCCACGGCCGCCGACGTGCGCAAGGTGATCGTGGATGGTGCCGAGATCGTGCGCGACGGCCGCCACGCCATCCAGCCCGATGAGCTTCACAGCGCGGTCATGCGGGTCCTCGAATGAGCGCGCTCGTCATCGACCAGATCGGCCTGCTGGTTACCGGCGAGCCGTCGCTGGGGGAGGGGCCGCTCGGACTGGTACGCGACGCGGCCCTGGTGATCGAGGGGGATCGGGTCGCGGGCATCGAGCGCGCCGGCGCCGCGGGCGACGAGAACATCGACGCCGGGGGCCGGTGCCTCATCCCGGGGTTCGTGGACAGCCACACGCATCTCGTCTTCGCCGGCGACCGTGCCGACGAGTTCGCTGCCCGCATGGCTGGACGGCCCTATGCGGCGTCCGGCATCCGCGTGACCACGGAGGCCACGCGCGCCGCGAGCGAGGACGAGCTGCGCGCGCTCGCCCGCCGCCGCCGCGGAGAGGCCGTGCAGGCCGGGATCACCCATCTGGAGGTGAAGTCGGGCTACGGGCTCGAGACCGAGGCCGAGCGCCGCTCGTGCGCGGTGGCCGCGGAGCTCACCGACGACGTGACCTTCCTCGGCGCTCACGCGGTCCCGTCCGAATACGAGGGACGCGCTGACGAGTACGTCGAGCTGGTCCGCGGTGAGATGCTCGAGGCGTGCAGGCCGTTCGCGCGCTGGATCGACGTCTTCTGCGAGGAGGGAGCGTTCGACGCCGACCAGTCGCGAGCCGTTCTCGGGGCGGGTCGCGACGCCGGCCTCGGCCTGCGCGTGCACGGCAACCAGCTCGGCTTCGGGCCGGGCGTGGCGCTGGCCGTGGAGCTGGGCGCGGCCTCGGTGGACCACTGCACGTATCTGGCCGACGAGGACGTAGAGGCTCTGGCTGCGAGCGACACGGTCGCCACCTTCCTGCCCGCCACGGACTTCTCGACGCGCCAGCCGTACCCGAGCGCCCGCCGTGCTATCGACGCCGGCGTGAAGGTGGCGATAGCGACGAACTGCAACCCGGGCTCGAGCTACACGACCTCGATGGCGTTCTGCATCGCGCTCGCGGTTCGCGACATGGGAATGACTCCGGAGGAAGCGCTGCTGGCGGCGACCAGCGGCGGCGGCCTGGCGCTGCGCCGCGACGACGTGGGCCGCCTGGTGCCGGGTGCCCGGGCCGACGCAGTGATCCTGGAAGCGCCCTCCTACACCCACCTCGTCTACCGCCCAGGCGTGCCGCTGGTGGGCGCGGTCGTAATGGCGGGCCAGACGGTGCTCTTGGAGCTGGCCGACTAGCTCCGGGTCTAGCCTTCACGCTCGTGGACGCTCGACCGATGCTGATGACCGTGCCGAACGTCAGCGAGGGGCGTGACCTCGCGACGCTCGAGGCCATCGGGCGTGCCTTTGCGCCCGCGCGCTTTCTCGACCTTCACACTGACCCGGATCACGATCGCGCTGTCTTCACGCTCGTGGCTCCACAGGGCGAGCTGGCGGAGGCGCTCCTGAGCGGCGCGCGCTCGGCGGTCGCCCGCATCGACATCAGCGCGCACACGGGCATCCACCCGCACGTTGGGGCGCTCGATGTGATGCCGGTCGTCTACCTCGACGAGGAGCGCCGCGGCGCCGCGGTCGCGGACGCGCTCACCGCCGCGGCGCTGATCGGCGAGGAGCTCGGCGTCCCGGTCTTCCTGTACGGCGAGCTCGCCACCCGTCCCGAGCACTTCGAGCGCGCATGGATCCGGCGCGGCGGCCCCAAGGAGCTAGCCCGGCGCATCGACTCGGGCGAGCTGGTGCCCGACTTCGGCCCCGCCAGGCCTCATCCGACCGCGGGCGCGGTGCTCGCGGCTGCGCGGCCGCCGCTCGTGGCTTTCAACGTCGACCTGGTGACCTCCGACCTCGCGGTGGCAAAGCAGATCGCGGCGGGGCTGCGCGAGTCCGGCGGCGGCATGCCCGGCGTGCGCGCGCTCGGGCTCTATCTGCACGACCGCAACCGCGCCCAGGTGTCGACCAACGTGCACGACCACCGGGCGGTCCCGCTTCGCGAGATCGTCGAGTACGTGCGCGAGCACGCGGAGGTCGCCGAGGCCGAGCTGATCGGGCTCGCTCCCCGGGCGGCGTTCGACGGCTTCCCGGACGACGTGCCGCTGCGCGGCTTCGACCCCGAGCGTCATCTCCTGGAGGATGTGCTGCGCGGCGTCCGGTAACGTCGCTCGTCCATGGCGCAGACCAAGCGCAAGCGCACACGCAAGCACCGCGGCACCCCGGCGGGGACGATCGATCGCGCCGGCCGCACCGGCCGTCCCCAGACGCGTCAGGACGCGAAGCAGATCGCTCAGCAGCGTCGCGCGGAGCGGCTCACCACGCCGCCCACGTGGCGGGGAGCGGTGAACCGCGCGGCGATCGCCGCGGCCGTGTTCGGCGTGCTCGTGGTCCTCGCGTTCGGCCGTCCCGTCGCGCAGGGTGTCGTGCTCGCCGGGTTCATGCTCCTGCTCTACATCCCACTCAGCTACGTGACAGACAGCGCCCTCTTCCGGCACCGGCAGCGCAAGGCGGCGCGCGAGTCCACAAGGGCCCGCTGACCGTGGACGTGCGGATGTTCACCGTCGGCCAGATCGCGGAGAACACGTACATCTTCAGGCGCGACGGGTCGGACCGCGGGCTGATCGTGGACCCGGGCGACGAGGCGGACAAGCTGCTGGCCGCGATCGAGGCGCTCGGCATGCAACTCGACGGCATCATTCTCACGCACACGCACTTCGACCATGTCGGCGCGGTCGCGCCCCTTGCGCGTGCCACCGGCGCGGAGGTCTGGGTCCCGAAGATCGAGGCGTTCGTGCTCGCCGACATCATGAAGTTCGTGCCCTGGCCCGGCTTCGGCCCGTACGAGTCGTACGACGCCGAGCACGAGCTCGAGGGCGGCGAGCGGCTCGAGCTCGCCGGCTTCGAGATCGACGTGCTCTCGACGCCCGGTCACAGCCCGGGTCACGTGACGTTCTCGATCCCCGAAGAGGGGGCGATCTTCTCCGGCGACGTGCTCTTCCAGGGCTCGATCGGCCGCACCGACCTTCCGGGCGGCGACTTCGACACGCTCATGGAATCGATCCGCTCACTAGTCGACACGCTCCCGGGCGAGACCACGGTCTATCCCGGCCACATGGACATCACCACGCTCGCCGCCGAGCGCGCCACCAACCCGTTCCTGGCCGAGCTGGCGAGGTGAGGAAGCTCCAGGCGCCGCGCGGCACGCTTGACGTGCTGCCCCCGGACGCTCGCCGCCGCCGCGACATCCTCCAGGTCGCCGACGAGGTGCTGGGCCGCGCGGGTTACGAGCCGATGGAGACGCCGGTGTTCGAGGACACCGAGCTGTTCGCGCGCGGTGTGGGCGAGTCCACGGACATCGTCCAGAAGGAGATGTTCACCTTCGAGGACAAGGCGGGCCGTTCGCTCACACTGCGCCCGGAGGGCACGGCCGGCGTCTGCCGCGCCTACATCGAGCACGGCATGCACAAGCTGCCGCTGCCGGTGAAGGTTTGGTACGCCGGGCCGTACTTCCGCCACGAGGCGCCGCAGGCCGGCCGCTACCGGCAGTTCACCCAGATTGGCGCGGAGGCGATCGGCTCCGATGACCCCACGCTGGACGCCGAGCTGATCCTGCTGCTGGCCGAGATATTCGAGCGCTCCGGCACCGGCCCGGCGCGGCTGCGGCTGTCGAGCCTCGGCACGCCCGCGACCCGCGCCGAGTACG